>JAKUTH010000075.1 GCA_022448085.1 Pseudomonadales bacterium
GAAGCATAAACGCGGCGGAGAAAACGACCCGCTCGTTCAGCAATGCTCCCACCACTCAGTTCGACCAGGCACGTCGAGCGGTCCTCACTTCAGGCGTCGTCATCGCGGGGCCCACCTGCCAGGAACGGCACCTCAACCCAGCCTTTGTCGTAGGGAGCGCACATTCTCGGGTGGATGATCATCTCGACAAAACGCCATCCAGTGCCTGTTCGTGCATAGGTTTCCCGATACCGAGCAGCCAGCCAAATGCCAGTATTTTTGCGCGTTGTCTGGGTGCAAGGTTGCCAAAGGTACCACTGACCGTCGGCGGCATCCGGGTCATCCTCGGCGATGGTGATCAACGGATTGGTCACGTGATGGATGGCAAACCCCATGATCGAACTCACGCCTGCAAAATGTTCACGAATGGCCTCGGTACCCTCAAACCGACCCATAAAGCCCCCGTCCCAAACGCCGTGTTCAACAAACAAAGACGCAATCCCATCGGGATCATAATGGTCGTCGCAATACGCACAGTACTCAGCCTTCAGCACCTTGATCGCTTCCACATCTTCGAGCCGTTGCAGTCGCTGCTCGAGCGTCTTCATAGGGAGCCCTCCAGATCGACACCAAGCGAGTTTAGCGCAGCGGAAGGTACTATTATCCCTCTGACTGGTTGCCATTGGAGGCCAAGACCGTGAACACGCGGGTAACTCCCACGACAGATCTCGACAAGGCGCGACACGATCTCGATGTTGTTGGCTACTGTATCGTGGAGGATCTAGCGCCGACCAATCTGGTGGACCGGGTGCGCGATCGCGTACTCGAACAGGCGAGTGCCGAACGCGATGCCGGACAAGCATTCGTGCAGGACGGTAATACCCAATGGGTGGCTAACGTACTCAATAAAGGTGAGGTATTTTTGGAGTTATTAACGTGCTCCGCGACCAGCCTCGATCTGTGCCGTCATGTACTCGGGGACGGCTTCATACTGTCGTGCTCAAACGCACCGATCGCAGGCCCCGCGACGGGCCGCATGAAAATGCATTCGGATCAATACTGGACTCCGACCATTCAGGAAGAACCGCTAGCGTATAGCCGCCTCGGAGAAAACGGCTTGGATAGAGCGGAGGTAGGCCACTCGGCGGTACGCCGCGACTATCTGTTTCCGCCATGTATGGTCACTCTCGTCTGGGCTATCACTGATTTTACGGCCGATAACGGAGCGACCGTGTTCGTCCCCGGTAGCCACATGTCGGGTCTGCAGCCCGACTATCGCCATGATTTTTCTGACGCGGTGCCGGCTGAAATGCCCGCGGGCTCCATCGTGTTATGGGATGGCCGAACATGGCACGCAACCGGCGCAAACAGGACCCAAAACCAATACCGTGTCGGCGTCACCAACAACATGGTCGCTCCAATGATCAGACCGTTGGTCAATTACCCCTACTCATTGCGTGCAGAAGTTGTGGAACGACTAGATGAACGACAGAAACAGCTTCTCGGTTTCACGACATGGACCGCCTACGGTAATGAAGGCGTACCCATGCAAGACCTAAAGTATTTTAGACCCGCGGCGGATCAACCAGGAGCAATGCGTTAAACAACGTCACGTGCTCGGAAGCTCTACCCTAGATAAATCGACGACTATCGGCCGGTTGGCTTTGATCGAACACCGGCCTCACGCCGATTTTTCGTGACGTCGACGTTAACCGTCATTATCGACAATCGCGTCACTAGCTTATGCTACGACGTCGGGAGTTCGGTATCCGGAGGTTTTTTGTGAGTGATCACTGGCCGTTTTTGCAGTCGACGCGCGACATCCATGTGACCGGCGCGGAGGGCGCTTATCTCTTCACGAAAAATGGCCCTTTGTTGGACGCCGCAGGCGGCGCCATCGTTGTCAATGTAGGACACGGCCGGCAGGAGGTTGCGGACGCCGTGGGCAAGGCCACGGCCCAGTCGTCTTATGTTGTTCCTCCATGGCTGACTGACGAACGTGTCGCCCTCGTGCAGCGATTACGGGAGGACTGGCTCCCCGAATCGCTTTCGCGTTTGCACATGACCAGTGGGGGGTCCGAGGCCGTGGAGAGTGCGATGAAAATCGCCATCATGCATCACGCGTCAAGGGGCCAAGCCGAGAAATGCAGAATCATTGGCCGCTCGATCTCGTACCATGGCACCACTCTAGCGACGACGGCCGTTGGAGGACATGAGGCACGCAAAGTAGGCATCGCCCACGTGCTGAATCCACACCCCGTTGTCCCGACGCCATACGTCCTTCGTTGTCCCGACGTCGACCCGTTACGTTACTTCGTCGAAGAACTCGAAAAAACCATCGCCTCCGAGGGTGCGGAGACGATTGCGGCGCTCCTCGCCGAACCGATTACTGGCTCGAGCGGCGGCGCCATCGTTCCCCCAGACGGTTATTGGGAAGCGGTTCGCCGGATTTGCACCGAAAACGATATTTTGTTGATCATGGACGAAGTCATGACGGGGTTCGGTCGTACAGGGACGGACTTCGGCTACCAGCACTGGCCGATCGAACCCGATATCTTGATCGCCGGCAAAGGACTCGCTGGCGGATACGCGCCCCTTGTCGGAGTCTTTGCCACCGACCGGGTTGCACAACCAATAGCGGAACATGGCTATAACGTGATGTTCCACACCTTTGGCGCGCACCCGGCTGCGTGTGCCGCCGCCGTATCCGTGCTGACCATTCTGCGCCGCGAAAAGCTGGTGGAAAGATCAAGAATGCTCGGCGAACGACTCCACGAACGATTAACCAGCGCATTCTCAAATCACCCGCACGTAGCAGAGGTCCGTGGTCGAGGTCTGTTACAAGCGATTGAGATTGTTCGCGACCGCGACACGCTAGATCCGTTCCCAGTCGAGGAATCCATCAGCGGACGCGTCGTCGGCGAAGGTTTAAAGCGAGGTATTTTTTTCTATGGAGGCGGGACGGGCGTTGTCCGCGACATCGTCTGCATGGGTCCGCCCTTCGTCATTGAAGAGACCGACATCGATCGCATCGCGGAGACTCTTTTGGAATGTGTTGACACGGTCACGGCTTGATCGTTGTATCGCTATAGAACTGGATTCTAGTGTTCGACGAACAAACGTGTGAGATTCTCACGTTCGTCATCAGAAAGTTCTCGACAGACCGTCCGAAAACGGTCCATTACTACATCAACCGCTGACCTCCTCGTTTGACTTACACGCGGCGCCAAGTGGAGAATCCTGCCCCGACCATTCTCGGGCGTCATCATCGTCACGGATAGTGATCCGTACAGGATGGCACAGGCCTTTCTCCGGCCGAAACACGATTCGTCTGCAGGCGATGCCGAGCACCGCGGAGAAAGCCTCTTTTTACATGCCACAATCAAAATTCAGAGATTGCTCATACTCTTTATTGGTTATCGAAAGGAATAGATCGTGACCGTACCGATTGAAAATCTGAACGTGATAAGCCAGGAACTGCTGCCCACACCCACCGCCGTTAAAGAAGAATTATCAGTTTCCACGACGGTGCAAGAACTGGTTGGCCTATCGCGCGAAGTCGTGTCTAACATCCTCACGAGAAAAGACCATCGACTGTTAGTCGTGGTCGGTCCCTGCTCCATTCACGACGTAGGCGCCGCTATTGATTACGCGACACGACTGAAAGAAGTCGCCGACAACACGGCGAATGCGCTTTATATCGTCATGCGCGCCTATTTCGAGAAACCAAGAACGACCGTGGGCTGGAAAGGATTGATCAATGATCCATATTTGGACGACTCGTTTCATATAGAAGAAGGAATCCGAGTAGCACGTCAGTTACTTCTGGACATCGCATCGATCGGGTTACCACTTGCAACTGAAGCGCTCGATCCCGTCACGCCACAATACGTACAAGATTTGATTTCTTGGTCCGCGATTGGCGCACGGACAACGGAATCGCAAACTCATCGCGAACTGGCATCGGGTCTCTCATGCGCGGTCGGGTTCAAGAACGGTACCGACGGGGGCTTGGACGTAGGCATCAACGCGCTCATGTCGGTCACATCGCCACACCGCTTTCTTGGGATCAATCAATCAGGTCAGGTTTCGATCGTGCATACCCGGGGTAACCCTAATGCCCACATCGTGCTACGGGGCGGACACAGCGGGCCCAACTACATGCCCGAAGCCATTCAACGATGCGAGCAGGCTCTATCCGAACATGAGCTAGCGGCTAACATTATGGTCGATTGTTCCCACGCCAATTCGAATAAGGATCACACTAGGCAAGCTGTGGTGGCACGTTCGGTCGCCAATCAAATCGCAGACGGTAATCGATCCATCATCGGCCTTATGTTGGAGAGCAATATTCACGCCGGTAATCAGGCGCTTAACACGCCCGATAAGATGGACTACGGAGTCTCCATTACGGACGCATGCATCGGCTGGGAAGAAACCGTGTCGTTGCTGATGGAACTTGCAAAAATCGTCGAGAACCCTTTACAACAACGTCTCTAACGTCACCGCGGATTGCCGCTTCAAGAATCGTGCGAAACCGTACTTCTGTGCGTGAAAAACAGAACGGGCGGGACTTCTCCGTTAAGTGAGCTTGGCTACCACGCGAATCTCCACGTGGGCACCTGCGATGGCGAGACTTGAAATCCCGATCGCTGACCACGCGCACCAAGGAGAAGAAAGGTACTCGTCTCGTACGGCCGAGAACGTTCGTATAGTCGCGCCCAAATCGACATGGTAAGTCGTCATTTCCACCACGTTCGACAACGTCGATCCCGCCTCCGCGAGCACGTCTTTAACGCCCTCGAATGCGGCGCGAAATTCATCCTCTAAGGATTCCGGCAATTTGCCGTCGGGCCCTGTGCCGATGACACCCGAGCAAAACAAGAGGTTGTCTGCTTTCACAGCTTGGGAAAAATGCATCCGCTCGGCAACGGGTTTAAACGCTTCTGCATTTACGGTATCGATACTCATCTTTTAGCTCCTCGGTAACTTATGCGTATAGGGGGGATAGCCTCTTCTGGTTTAAGCTCGCCTCGTCCACTCATCACTGCGATGCCAACAATTATCAACCGTGATCAGAATACACTCCCCAAGAATCCTTCAAACAAGCGGCCAGTTGGATCCAGGAAACCCCATTAGGTCAAAGGGCGGTCGCATTGGCGCATTTCCATGCGAGCAGCGCCATCGCGGTGCGATAGGGTGAATATTTGCACGCTAGCGCATCTGCTTCCATCGGCGTCGGCCGGAGCTCCAGATTCAAGATCTTCTGCAATCCGCGCATCGCACCAACATCACCGCTTGGCCAGAGATCCGGACGTCCAAGACTGAACATGAGGTAAATTTGCGCACTCCAACGGCCGAGCCCAGGCACCGTCTGAATTTGGACCAAGGCCTCGTCGTCCACTAGTTCACGGAGGCCGGCTGTGTCGAGTTCGCCCTCACGAATCGCCCGTGCAAGGGCCCTCGCGTACTTACATTTCGCCGCGGAAAGCCCGGCTTTTCGCAGAGTCGACTCGCGTAAACGTAATAGCCTGGATGCGGAAACTTCGGGCCCGAGCGCGCCGATCACACGACCATATATTGCGTTGGCGGCAGAAACCGAGACTTGTTGCCCAACGATGATTCGCAAGAGGGTCTCAAATCCCTCCGGCCTTCGCCTGGCTTCTGGATAGCCCACGACGTTCAGCACCCGGCCTACGTTGCGATCGCGAGCAGCGATCGCGTCTAGCGAATTCTTGATGGCTTTATTGGTGAGTTGATATCGCATCGTTCGCCGGGGTTGGCACCCAGCATGCTGACAGCTAGTGGCGCTGATCCGCGATCATCCGGTCGACAAGTTCCTCCACGATGAAAAGCGGTGGTTCACCGTGGTCGAGTACTGCCGAGTGAAACACTTTGAGATCAAATTCGTCGCCCAGCGCTGTCTTAGCTCGTTCCCGCAGGTCCAGTATTTTCAACATCCCCATTTTGTAGCTGCACGCTTGGCCCGGCCAAACGATGTACCGCTCGATTTCAACAACCACTTCCGTATTGCTCATTCCCGTCGTATTTTTCATGTATTCGATCGCTTCTTTTCGTGTCCAGCGCTTGAAATGAATCCCGGTATCAACAACAAGGCGAACGGCTCGAAACAATTCGCTCTGTAAAACGCCCAGTTCATCGTAGGGGTTATCAACCAACCCGAGTTCAAGAGCCAACCTTTCCGCATAGAGAGCCCACCCTTCACTAAACGCTGACGTTCCGTACCCGTGTTTTCGATAGAGGGTAAGGTCTTCATTTTCAAGATTTATCGCGTTTTGAAGATGATGACCTGGAATCGCTTCATGAAACGCAAGGGTGCGCATGCTGTATTTAGGCGTCTGCTTAATGTCGTACAAGTTCGCATAGAAGACCCCTGGACGACTTCCGTCGAGGGCGGGCGACATGTAATAACCGCCCGCCGCGGTTTCTTCGGAGTAATCCGGAACAGCGCGAACCACGACGCCGGCTCGCGGCAATTGCCGAAATGCGCTTCCCACCGCTTCCTTGGTAGCCGCAACGATCGCTGAATAATCGGCAACAATAAGGTCTTTTCGATCGGACGTATCGTCATAAAGAAAACGCGGTTCTTCATTTAGGCCATTCATCAGCAAGCCGACGCTTTCTGTGGTCGGGTAGCCAAGTCCGTTGAAAATTTCACGCATGCGACCAGTAATCCGGTCGACCTCGGCGAGGCCCAGTTGGTGGATCGACGCCGCCGTCGCGTCAGTCGTCGTATAACTCCGCAAGCGAAGCTGGTAAAACGCTTCGCCGTCAGGAAGAGACCACACGCCGTCGTGCGGATTGGCGTGTTCGACGTGCACGTCGACGTATGAAAGTAGTCGCGAAAAACCGCGATTAGCACCATTATCTATCGCGTTCTCGAGGCGCTCGCCGAGATCCGCGACCACGTCATCGGACAACCCAAGGATGCCCACCTTGTTCATGAATACGGAATACAGCGGATTGTCCCCGTAGCCGTACGCGAGGAATTCGTTCAGCTGACGTCTTACGTGTTCGAATACGAAGGCCGGGGGATGGACGCCTTCACCATGCTGCGCGTTCAGTATTTCAAGATTGCCGTCAAAAACCTCGTCAAACTGATCGATCCGGCTAATGTAATCTTCGGCCTCTGCGCTGCTTCGAATCGGATGAATATCGGTCATGAATTCGACGAGATCGAGGTGAATCCCACCCAATTGTTCGAGTGGATAACCGTGGAATCGAAAATCCGACGTTTGCCTTATCTCATTGTCTAAATCGAACAATGCGATCTTTTGCGTAATACGTTGGCGATCGGAAAGACCGGCGGGGGTGTAGGAGGCTATGATCCGCCGTCTATCGACCGCCTTCTGGAGGTCCGACTCGATCTTCTCTAGGTCGTAAAGCGACAGTTTTGAGTTGTGCTGCGTCAACCAGTTGAAACCATCCACCAGCCCTAAATGGGTAATCGTCTCCGGCGAATCAAACATGTCGACTAACAGGTTTTTAGCTAGATAGTGGTCGATAGAAACCGGGCGCATGAAAAAGAGATTCGTTAGGTACAACGCGCCGACGATCAGACCCATCAAAAGGGAATATGCAGAGAATCTAACAATCTTGCGCATGGGTATTCATCCGAGAGTTCAAGGAATCAAGCTATGAATCGCTGTAATCAAGTCGACGGAGTGGAATCATAATAAAGAGATGTGACTCGCTGCTAGCACCTCTAAGCAAACCGTGGCAGGACTTGCGTTTCGAACAATTCCGACGCCTCTTTACCTTCCTCGGATTGAGCACTAAATGTCGGCCCGCTAACCGCCAACCGATCCAACCCGAGTTCTTTTAATTCCTGTAACCGATCAACGCATTGGGCCGGATCCCCGACGATGGCAAAACGATCGATGAATTCAGGCGTCACCGCGGACGTTTGTTGAGAATCTCCTCGGCCATGTCCCTTCATGTCGTACCGCTCATGTATCGAATTGAGCACTTCCGCCTGCATTGCATCAACGGGTCCGGAGATGCCACCGTGCATTACTGAAAATCGCGCAAAGAGTGTCGCACCGCCTCGAGCCAATTTGTGTGCTGTTTCAAGGTTGGAATGGCAAACAATATTGACGTAGGCCCCAAACGCCAAGTCATCTAAATCGCGATTTACGTCTCGTGCCGCTGCCTCGGCCGTTTCAATACCCCACCGCAATCGCTCGACATCGGCGCCCACGGTAAACATCACCCGCTCGGCATGTCTGGCCGCAATCCCAATCACCTTGGGGCCGGTCGCCGCGACCTCGACAGGAACTTTCGGATCCTGACGTAACCAACCGATCATACTGGTCGAAGGGGTGTCTGCCAGTTCAAGTGCTTCAACGTCAGGGGCAATGGAATCGTCAATGGCGCAGTCTTCGAACGCAACTTCGCCTCCGCTCAAATACGTTTGTACATTCTTCAAATACGTCTCAAAAGTACCGAGTCGCGCGGGTGCTCTCCCCAAATGGGCCAACGCCGAGTCTCCCCGACCGATTCCGAGAACAGCGCGACCATCTGATAGTTTCTGGATGCTAGCGATAGCACTCGCGGTGACGGCAGCATGGCGCGTCACCGAATTAGTCACTCCTGGTCCCAAGCCCAAATTCGACGTGGCAATCGCTGCTGACGCAAGGGCAACGTACGAGTCACCCGACAAATTCTGCGAATCGACCACCAGCATACCGTGCCAACCAGCGTCTTCTGCATGCCTGCCAAATTCTGCTGCCCGCCGCGGCGCGGAAACCCCTAAGGTCCAAAATTGCATGACACCCCCCTCTTTAGGAAACACAGATTAAAGCATCGTCGACTCAAGTCTTTGGTAAAGATCGCCGGAACTAGACGGGATCGCGATGTAGTGGCTGACATAAGCAATGGAGACTGCCACCTCCTTTCGAAATCATCGATATATCGGGCGCATATACCGTGAGCCCGTTCGCCAGACAAAGTTCATGCAGATTCTTCGCTTCCGACGGAATCATGACTCTGTCATTTCCCAACGCAACGACATTACAGCCCAGACACATGGCATCCTCGAACGGTACCTCGAGGATTTCGATGCTCCGAGACCTGACCCATTCCACTAGTTCCGGTTCGACGACCTCGGTGCACATGGCCGCCAGGCCTTCCGTTAGCATCGCGAAGAAAACATCCAAATGCACGAAGAACGGATCAAACTGGTAGGTCTT
>JAKUTH010000076.1 GCA_022448085.1 Pseudomonadales bacterium
ATGCCAATCGGTTCTTGATCGAATACGAAAACGGTTTAGGAACCATGTTCCAGGACGAGACGAAAGTCAGTCAGTGCCTCACCAATTTTTTAAGCAACGCCTTTAAATTCACGAGCGAGGGGACTGTGACGCTTACGATTGAACCGTTTGACGAGAATGGCGTAGAGATGATCCGGTTCAATGTGCAGGACACCGGGGTAGGGATGACCCCCGAACAATTGGTCACCGTCTTTGAGGAATACCAGCAAGGCGAGCGGTCGACCAAGGCCGAAACAGCGCAACGCGGAACAGGGCTCGGTCTAAGCTTGACCAAGTCGTATGCAGAGCTGATGGGTGGTCGAGTTGATGCAGAAAGCGAAAAAGGAGTTGGTTCTACCTTCGCCTTCATTATTCCGAGAGATTTCTCGAACGACGAAGCCTCGGATGCAAACGACCCGATTGTCCGGAATTTGGACGATCAATCGATTGTTGTTCTAATCGACGACGACCCAGCCATGCACGACGTTGTCAGACGTACGCTATCGAAATCGGGTGTCACGATGGTGGGAGCCACCAACGGAGAGCGAGGGCTCGAAATTGTTCGCGAGTCGAAACCCAAACTGATTCTCCTCGATGTCTACATGTCGGGGCGAGACGGATGGTCGATTTTGCGCGAAGTCAAATCGGATCCGGAATTGAAAGACATCCCGGTCGTGATGGTGACGCAGCTCTCCGAGGAGCGATTTGCCAAGTCACTCGGAGCTGACGGGTACTTCACCAAGCCCATCGACAGAAAGCGATTTGTGGAAGAGATCTCAAGAATCCTGGGTGCAGCATCGCCATCGGAACAAGTCCTCGTGATCGACGACGACGAAAACACGCGCACGCTTCTTTCGCGAATTCTCGCAGAAGAAGGCTGGCAATCGATCGTCGCCAATGATGGCATCGACGGTCTGGAGAAAATCAATGAACTCGGCGAAAAAGGCCAGAAACCGAGCCTTATCGTGCTCGATATTGATATGCCTCGTATGGATGGGTTCGAATTTCTTGAAGTCTATTCACGGGATATCCCAGCGGAACGTCGATCGCCGGTCCTGATTTTTTCTGGAAAAGATCTTTCGACCATGCAGCATGACCTCCTGGTTCAATACGAAAATGTTAGAGGCGTTCAAAGCAAAGAAGATGTCCCGGGATTGACTGCGCTGATTAAAGAGATTCAGCAAGAAACGGCGACCTAGTGTCGAGTGACGAGTCAGAGGGTGGTTAGTCATAAAGCAATGAGAGCGGGTATTAGATTTGGCCCTTAGGTACGGATTTGCGCGGCTTCGTTATTTGATCGTGGTCTTTTCAACGAGGACCACTTTTTTCCCGTACTTGTTGTTGGTGGCGGCCATGGGTTTGGTCGTTGTCGTGGGGATGGGAGCGTATTTTTTTGGGTTGATGGCGCCAGAGTCCATTCGCGCGGAAGGCATCGACAATTCACTCGATGCTGGTTTCGTCGATACCTTTTGGTGGTCCTTTAAACACGTCCTTGATCCGGGTGCTTTTGCGAAAAATTACGGGGCGCCGGTGTCCGTGTTGGTCTTCGGTGTATTCACCACGATCATGGGACTGGTCATCACGGGAGCCCTGATCGGATTCATCGTCAATTTCATTCAGACCGGTATGGATGAGTTAAAAAGAGGTTCCACGGTCATCCATGAGATCAATCACATCTTGATACTTGGATGGAACCGTAAGGTGGTGTCCATCCTGCGCTTTTTTAGTGAATTGGGCAGTCGTCAGCCCATCGTGATTTTGACTAACGCTGATATCGATGACGTGAATGAAGAAATTCGGCAGGAGAGGCGTTCGTTTCGAAATGTCAGGGTGATGCCGCAACACGGATCCCCGACGGCAGCTGCTGAATTGAAGCGCGTAAACGTTGAAAACGCCGCTAGCGTCATACTCCTGGCCGAAGAACGGACCTCGGGACGTGATCAATCGCCTGATATCTCGACGATTAAATCGTTGATGCTCCTCGATAATATTGTGTGGGAGGGCAAAAAACCCAACATCGTTGCGGAAATCGCTGAAAAGGATAACGCGCGCGTCGCCAACATAGCGGTCAGCGCACGTGCGCCGATTGTGTCGAGTACAGAGTTTGTCAGTAAAACGCTGGTTCAATGTGCGCGCCACACAGGTTATTCGAGCGTCTACTCCCAGTTATTTTCGTTCGATAAAAATGAAATCTTGATCCACCACGTTGAGGGCTTATCGGGGGAATTGTTCGGTAACGTTGCGCGTCGATTTAAAAATGCCATATTGCTCGGAGTGAGTTGGGTGCAGAACGGTGAGGGCGGCGAGCGTCGAGTGGCGGTATTGAATCCAGAGCCCGACTACGACCTTGGCGAGGATGATGAATTGATTTTTCTCGCGGAGGCCCGGAAACAACTACGCACGCCGCTTGAAACGCCGAACGATGAAGAGTCTGGAGCGTCAATTGCCCACTTTGAAAATCCCAAGATGCAACGCGTGTTGATTCTTGGATGGAACGAAAACATCGGCCAAATTGTTGAAGAAATCGACGGGCATGCCAACGAACCGGTGGATGTCGCGATCGCCAGTGCTCAAACCGTCGAGTTTTTCGATGAATATAGGGATCGGCATATCGCAAGAGGGATTCGAAACGTTCAACTTACGCATATACAAGAAGACACGGCGACCGAGCCAGCGTTGCGCCGTCTCGGAGTTCAAAAGTACGACGTGATTATTCTTGTCGCCGATGACTCACAACCGGGATATGACTCCGATTCGCGGACCACGTTGACGTTGTTATTGTTGCGAGAATTGCGGGGGGAAACGAACCAAGCGTTTCCTCGAGTTGTTGCAGAGTTTTACGACAAAGAAAGTCATGAACTGTGTCGTGAAACACCGCTGACGGATGCGGTGATGAGTCCAGAATTCGTCAGCATGCAGATCACTCATCTCGCGCGTGAGCCGGTACTTGCGTCGATTTATAATGAATTACTAAGTGCGGGCGGTATAGAAATCGGGCTTCGCCCGATCGAGCGATATGTCCCGTTACGAACGCGTTGTTCGTTCGCCCAATTGGCGCGTGTCGCCCAGAACGCGAGTGAAATTGTGCTCGGTGTACGCATTGGCGGAATCCGCGGAGAGCCTTGCCTCAATCCGGGCAGCGCGTCGGAATTTGTCTTTGAGGAAGGCGATGTGGCGATCGTTCTTGCGCAAGAGGTGTACATTTAATATGGTCGTGAAGGCACGTGGGTGCGGTAGTTGCAGTAGTACGGAGGGGTGTATCAGCCGGCATGAATAAGATTTTGATTGTCGAAGATAATGAGATGAATCGCGACATGCTGTCGCGGCGTCTGACCCGACGTGGGTACGAGATCGTCGTTGCGCAGGACGGGCAAGAGGGCTTGGACAAGATGCGTTCTGAAATGCCCGATTTGGTGCTGATGGACATGGGGTTACCCGTGCTTGATGGGTGGCAGGCGACCTCCCAGGCCAAGGCCAGCGACGATATCTCTGGTATTCCTGTTATCGCACTGACGGCACACGCGTTGGAGCAAGATCGCGTCAAAGCGATGGAAGCTGGTGCAGATGATTACGACACGAAGCCCATTAACTTGAGCCGGTTGATCGAGAAGATCGAGAGTCACTTACCGTCTTAGTGCTCCGGCTTCTGGCTGATCGAGCGATTCGTTGGGAGACGAATTCGATGACAATATACGACCCAGATCGAGGTCCCGAGCGAGGAGGATGTTCCCATGATTGAACTCAAAGTTAACGGAACCACATTTGATCTTGACGTCGATCCGGAGACTCCACTTTTGTGGGTAATACGCGACTACTTGAATTTGACCGGTACAAAATTTGGGTGCGGAATTGCGCAGTGTGGTGCCTGTACAGTGCATGTGAATGGATACGCGCAACGTTCCTGCCAAACCAAGTTACGTGAAGTTGGTGGCAAGGAAATTACGACCATTGAGGGTTTATCACCTGATTCAAATCATCCCGTTCAACAAGCATGGATCGAACACGATGTGCCTCAGTGCGGGTACTGCCAATCGGGACAACTGATGGCCGCAGCGGCGCTTCTTTCGGATAACCCCGATCCCGACGATGAACAGATAGACGCGGCGATCGACAACATTTGTCGGTGCGGTACGTATCAACGGATCAGGCGCGCGATTCATCGAGCGGCCGAACTTGCGCGGGAGGTTTGATATGAATCGCCGGAATTTCGTCCGTGTGGCAACCTCATCGGCCGGCGGCCTCATGCTCGCGTTCCACTTGCCAGGGTGTTCGAAAACAAAGCTACCAGGGAATACTGGCCTTCCCACCGAAATCAACGCGTGGTTGGTGATTGATCCCGACAATAGTGTGACTGTGCGTGTCGCGAAGTCAGAGATGGGAGAGGGCATTTTTACGAGCCTCCCGATGATCGTTGCGGAGGAGCTGGGCGTTGATTGGGATCAAGTGAAGACCGAATACGCGGACGCCAATCGAAACCTCAAAGAGGATTCGGTGTACGGGAACATGAACACTGGGGGTAGTCGGTCCGTCCGGATGGGCCGTCCTGCGCTTCAACTAGCCGGTGCCACCGCACGTGAGCAGCTAATAAAAGCAGCGGCTACGCGCTGGGAAACTGATCCCAAACATTGTGTCGCTTCCGGCGGCAAAGTTTCTTGGAATGGCAAAAGCCTTAATTACGGAGAGCTCGCAGCCGATGCGGCGCTGATCGATGCAGGAGACGTTGCGATCAAAGAGCCCGCCGCGTATGAATTAATCGGCCGACCGACATTGCGAGTGGAAGTGCCGCTGAAGGTGAACGGATCTGCTATCTATGGGATGGACGTTCGTCTAGATGGGATGGTCTATGCGGCGATCAAGCATTGTCCCGTGATTGGTGGGACCGTGGAAAGTTACAACGATGATTCTATCCAAGCCCATCCCGGATTTATTCAAGTCGTAAATCTTGAGACATCGGTGGCCGTGGTTGCCGACCACTATTGGCAAGCCCAAACGGCGGTTGATGCGCTCGTGGTGAATTGGAACAAGGGCCAGGGTGCCGGCACGTCCACCAAGAATTGGGAGGCTGAATTTCGCGCGGCGCTCGACGAAGAGGGTGTAGACGCGTCAGAAACTCAAGCTTCTTTCGACGAAATAAAAACTGCGCTTGAAGCTTCGAATTCAACCCTTACGGGGGACTATTTTGCGCCCTATCTCGCGCATACGTGTATGGAGCCGCTTAACTGCACGGTGCATGTCCAAGATGATCGGGTCGATATTTGGACGGGTACCCAAAACCCTGAGGGGGCGACGACGATCGGTGCGGAGACCTCGGGAATTTCAACCGACAACGTATACACCCATAACTGCTTTCTCGGTGGCGGTTTTGGGCGTCGTTCGAATACGGATTATGTCGGCGATGCGGTGCGCATTGGCATGCAAGTCAAGGGTCCTGTCCAGCTCATTTGGTCTCGAAAGGAGGATGTCCGGCAAGGACGTTATAGGCCGATGTCGGCGATACGATTTACAGCCGGTTTCGACGAAAACAAGGAGTCGGTTGTTCTGGCGAATCATTCAGTAACGCACTCGATTTTGTCAGGTATCAATCGGTGGATCGTTCGTTCAGGAATCGATCCTACGTCCGTGGAGGGATTGGCCGAGATTCCCTATGCGATTCCTAAAAAGAGGGCGACGCACACCATTAAGAACACGCATCTAACGACGTGGTTTTGGCGCTCGGTGGGTAGTTCACAAAACGCCTTTGCCATGGAGAGTTTTATTGATGAGATGGCCGAGCATGCGGGCGCTGATCCTTTTGCGTTTCGATTGTCTTTGCTTGAGGAAGAGCCAGATTTGTCCCGAGTCCTAGAAGTTCTCAGAGAAAAGTCTGGTTGGGGGAAACGCATGGCTTCGGGTACGGCACAAGGGTTGGCTATTCATGAATCTTTCGGTTCCATTGTCGGTCAGGTTGCAGATGTTGTCGTGACGCGAAACGGTAAGGTCAAAGTGGAGCGGGTCGTCTCGGTGGTCGATTGTGGCCACCTCGTCAATCCCTTGACCGCTGGGGAACAAGTCGAGAGTGGCATCATGTACGGTTTGACGGCGGCGTTATTTGGCGAAATCCGTGTTCGTGATGGAGCCGTCGTTGAGAGCAATTTTCACAACTACGAGATTGCTCGCATGATTGACGCGCCCCAGATGGAGACGCACTTTTCTCTTGCTGGTGGGGACAAGTGGGGTGGCATGGGAGAGCCGGGCTTGCCGCCCTTAGCGCCTGCGGTCTGCAACGCCATTTTCCGGATAACGGGCAAGCGCGTACGTTCCCTCCCGCTTTCTCGCCACGACCTGTCGTGGGCCTGAACATATACTGAACGAGAACTCCGTCCGATCGCGGGCTGATAAACGCCTCCCTGCTCGGGCCATATTCCTTCGCCTATCCGGGAAGCCCATTTTCGTGAAACAGGATCTTATTTTGGGTTTGCAGGGTTGTGCCATTGGGTTAAGGGGACGATCCTTGCGTTTCTGGCTTTAGTGCGCCTGGTTGCAACGTGGATAAAGGGTTCAAGGCCATATTCAATCTCGATGTGCCGAGGCACGAAGTTTGGGAGAATTGCCGGTTCGATGTGCAAGGCGAAATCTGCCGAATCCCAGGTTTTCCTTCATCTGACACGGACTTACCGGGCTGTCGAGCACGCGTCCTTGAATACGAGCCGGAACGCTGTTGGTTACGGTGTCGCAAGGATGACTGGCCGTGTATCGGGACTGAGATTACGATCCGCGTGGAACCTGCTAACGCGTCGGGATGGCCGACTAGAGTTCATATCGAGCAGGGTGGTTTTGATCCCTCGCTCTTCCCGTTGAAGGAAATATTTGAAACGCATTGGCTGCAGATTGTTGCCAATTTCCGGCTCTATCTTGAACGCCGTGTGCACGCGCCAGATACCCGTTGGGGGCCGAGTCTTGGGGCGACAGTTCAACAAACACCCATAGGTCTTGAGATCGTAAACATCGATGAAGATGGTTTTGCCGCGCGTTGTGGACTATCGCAGGATGACGTCCTTATCGCGATTGACTCGATCCGAATCCATGACCTTGCTCAGTTGTGGACGGTTCTCGCGCTTAAGCAACCGGACTCCGAGACGACGGTGTCTTGGGTTCATGGCCGAAAATCGTTGGACGCGACCGAATCGTTATGATCAAGAGTGGTTGCACACTGGTCCGACCAATCGTCGATAAAGCGTGCTTTCGCAGATGTTGGGAGATGCTCCTTTTGTTGTGTTGCTACAGCGCCGCAATTGGAGCCGAGTCCACGGTTTTTTGGGTTGATGGTTTGGAACCGACATCGACCGATCAGCGCCGTATTGTTCCTGCTTCGTACCGTAACGTTCGTATCGACTTGGCGACATTTAGTCTCGAATTGACGACGGTTCCGCACGAAACCAACGTTTCGTTGCATGAATCCGAATACAAAATCACGATTCCGTTGCCGGACGGGACGGACCAGGAATTTCGGATTGTCGAAGCGCCCGTGATGGCCCCGGAACTGGCAGCTAAGTTCCCTTCTATCAAGACGTACGCGGGTCAGGGAGTTGATGATCCGACTGCGACGCTCCGGTTCGACGTCACGCCACAGGGTTTCCACGGCTCGGTCATAAGTGAGCGGGGCGCCTATTACATCGATCCATACTCGCCGAAGGATCTACGACATTACATTAGCTACTGGAAAACGGAATACGAAAAAAACAACGTTCCTGTCTTCCAAGAGCTACCGCCAATACGGAGGGACGCGTCGGTCGACTCGAAGTTCGACGACGTTATTCGCCGGAAGGAAGCTACCAAAGAAGTCCTGCGCAAACGGGACATCGTCGCTCAAAAGACCTCATCGGGGACGGAACTCAGAACCTATCGATTGGCATTGGCTGTCACCGGGGAATACACGACTTTTCATGGCGGCACCGTCGCGGGTGCGGTGGCTGCGATGAACACCACCGTGAATCGGATCAATGGGGTCTACGAGCGCGAAGTGGCCATCCGGATGGTGTTAGTCGCCGATAACGATTTACTGGTGTACACCGATGCTGTCGAAGATCCCTATACCAACGACGACGGTGGAACGCTTTTGAGCGAAAACCAAACCAATATTGATGCCGTGATCGGAGCGGCCAATTACGATATTGGTCACATTTTCAGTACCGCCGGCGGCGGCGTGGCAGTTTTGGGATCGGTTTGTCGCGGCGATAAAGCGCATGGTGTCACGGGACGCAGCGCGCCGATTGGCGACCCTTTCGACATCGATTTCGTTGCGCATGAAATGGGCCACCAATTTGGGGCGAACCACACGTTCAACAATTCGTGCGGGGGAAATCGATACAGTGGCGCAGCGTACGAGCCAGGCAGTGGCTCTACGATTATGGCGTACGGGGGTCTTTGCGCACCTAATCTTCAGAGTTCGGGCGACGGTTATTTTCATAACGCGAGTTACAACGAGATCATCGCTTTTGCAGTGAACGGGGGTGGCAACGCGTGTGCGGCAATCAAACAGACTGGCAATTCACCGCCAACGCTCACCATGCCGGAAGGCAATCTCTCGATTCCCATCTCGACACCGTTTGAATTGACGATGGCGGGTAACGATGTCGATCAAGACACACTGACCTTCAATTGGGAGCAATTCGACCTCGGGCCCTCGACGACGAGTAGCGATGATGACCTCTCACAACCGTCCGGGAATCAACCAATATTTCGATCTTGGCCACCCGCGACCACCGGTGCCACCCGCGTCTTCCCCCGTTTAGACGACTTGACGGCCAACACGACCGTGATCGGTGAGCAGTTACCGACATACGCTCGCGATCTGACATTCAAGGCGACGGTGCGTGACAACCGC
>JAKUTH010000077.1 GCA_022448085.1 Pseudomonadales bacterium
AAGGAAGCGGTTCTCGCAATTAGGTGTTCTGGATTTTCCCCGCTGCCTTGCAGGGGTCCGAGCAATAACGCTCTGACGCATACGGAATGAACCATTCCGAGCATGCGAGGCATTGCTTCGGTTCAACCTGTATAGAAGGCAGCGTTCCCTCTCGCCTTGCGTCCAAGAGCTTGTGGATTCTTGGATTACGCAGCGTCATTTCGCGAAATTCACGGTCACCCAAATCCAGCACATCCATGATGGTGCCGACGTCCAAGCGCGGTGACCGTAAAAGTAGTGCCACCGCGTTTTCTTCGATATTCATGGCCCGATAATAGACCCATTGTCTTTCACGTTTCGACCGATTTCGTCGCCGACAGCCGCGAGGTATCTCGACGACGACCAATCGCTCTCAAAGCGATGCGATGATGACACGACGAACTAAGGGGCCGCCCGAGGCGGCCCTCTAAGCACTATTGCGTTAACCAGGCGTGCTCTTGTGGCTTACGTCCGGAACGAATATTGAGCGGTACATTGATCAACGTGGGGCCATCGTGCGCCATCGCCTCATCAAGTGCCGCGCGTAGATCCTTAGGATCTTCTATATACCAGCCCTTGCCGCCGAGGCCCTCGACCATAAGGTCATACCGAGCGCCATACGTGAGATTTCCAGGCGGTTGAATTTCTCCAGGTGCTGGTGGTTCTGTTGAACCGCTATGTCCACCGATACCCCCGTTATTCAAAACGATCATTTTTACCGGAAGGTTGTAACGGATCATCGTTTCGATCTCCATGCCGGTAAATCCAAACGCCGAATCACCTTGTACCGATACGATCGGTTTGTCTGGATTGGTTACCGCGGCAGCGATCGCAAACCCGAGCCCGACGCCCATCGTTCCATAGCTGCCCGCATCTAAACGATGCCGTGAATGCACGTTCGGCATTTGGGTGCGTCCTATGTCCATCGTGTTGGCACCCTCGCCGATAATAATGGCGTCATCTGGCAGCCAATCAACGATGTCTTTATACGCGCGGTAATAATTTGACGGTGCTGAATCATCGTCGATCATGGGTTGCACAGCCGCGTGGTTGGATTCAGCCTTTTCTCTCAACGTCGTGCGCCAGGTGGTCTCAGCAGGATAGAACCATTGCCGATTATCGAGGGCTCGATTGAGCTGGCCGACGACGGCTTTTCCATCTCCTACCAACGCAACTTCTGTCGGTACATTGGTACCAATTTCTTCAGGCGAAATGTCGAGTTGGACAATACGAACATTTTCGTTGAAGCGTGGCGGCAAGCCATAGTGCATGATCCAATTCAGTCGCGCGCCCATCAGGAACACCAGGTCTGCGTCGCGTAATGCGGTACTGCGTGCCGCGCCAACCGAAAGTGAATCGTTGTCAGGCATCGTGCCTTTACCCATCGGGGAATTGAGAAACGGTAGTTGCGTGCGCTCAATAAACTCCCGGATCTCGTCTTCTGCTCGCGACCATGCCATCCCTTTACCCACAACAACCAAGGGTCGCTCAGCAGATTCAAGCGCATTGAGTGCGGCCTCGACCGCGTCTGGATCGGCAAGTGTTCGCGGCGGTTCGGGGACTGTCGCGGCTTGAGTTACGTCTTCTTCCTCGCACTGGCCATTAATGATGTCATCGGGGAAGTCCAGGTAAACCGGGCCTGGACGGCCGAACAACGAATGCCGAACGGCTTGGTTAACGTAATATGGGATCCGATGGACGTGCTCGATCGCGTGCGCATACTTGCAATAGGGAGCCGCGAGTTCGACTTGGCGTTCCTCTTGAAAGCCGCCCATACCATTTTGGAAAACGGGGGAAGCTCCGCCGATCAATATCATCGGCCAGCAATTCTGTTTTGCATTCGCTAGTCCCGCGAAAGCGTGAATCACGCCGGGTCCCGAAACGGTCAAGCATCCCTGCGGGCGCCCCGTTAGATATCCAGCTGCATGTGCGGCGTAGCTGGCAGCTTGTTCGTTGCGCATACCGACGTATCGGATACCTTCCTTTTGAGCTACCGCCGCGAATCCTTGTACCGGAAAGCCGACGATGCCAAAAATATAGTCGACGCCTTGCTGCTTAAGGCTTCGCGCCATGAGGGTTGCACCACTTACGGTCCCCATAGTCTTCCCCTATTAATTGATGACCGTCTAAGCTAGCGCGGGGATGCCCTCCGACTCAAGGGGTATCGCACACGTCAACGACCTCGCCGTGACGATTCCATCAACACGTCGATCACGATAATCTCGGTTTTATTAGTCGGGGGACAACATGAGTTACGACCAAAGCGCCGTGAGAGCCGTTCTTGTGAAAGCGAAAGAAGAGGAGCGTAGCTCGCTTACGTCTGCGGAAGCCAAACAAATCGCTGCGGCTTACGAGATCGCAACGCCGGCTGAAGGCCTGGCAACAAGCGTCGACAACGCTGTCGGGATGGCCAACGAAATCGGATTTCCCGTCGTCCTAAAAATTGCGTCCGCCGACATCCTCCACAAAACCGACGCCGGGGGCGTCATCACGGACATCGAGGATGTCGACGCGGTAAGAGCCGCCTATACCGCGATTCTCGATAACGCCAAGGAATACAACTCGGACGCCAGCATCGACGGCGTGCAAGTCCAAGCGCAAATCCAGGACGGCCTAGAGGTAATCGTCGGTGCAACGACGGATCCAGTCTTTGGAAAACTAGTTGCGTTCGGATTAGGTGGGACGCTGGTCGAAGTCCTCCAAGACATAACGTTTCGCCTTGCCCCTGCTGAAAGTGCAGACGCGCATGCAATGCTTAACGACATTTCTGGTAGCAAGATTCTCGATGGTGTCAGAGGTCAAGCAGGCGTTGATCGAACCGCGCTCGCCAGGACTATTGAGCACATCAGCCACTTGGTCAACGATTTTCCTGAGATAAGTGAACTCGATCTGAACCCCGTCTTCGCATCTGCTGACGGTGCCGTCGCCGCAGACGTTAGGGTGTTGTTGAATTCTGACGCCGTTCCAGAACGGCACCAGCATACGCCTGACGAAATCCTAGCGTCCATGAAGCGCATCATGGAGCCGTCTGCCGTCGCCGTCATCGGTGCGTCGGCCGAGGATGGAAAAATTGGCAACTCGGTCATGCGTAACCTAATCGACGGGGGTTACGAGGGAGACCTGTACCCGGTGCACCCTAAAGCGGACCAGATCCTTGGTCACCAGTGCTATCCCTCGATCGTCGATATACCTGGAAACGTTGATATAGCGATTTTCTGCATACCGGCCCAGTTTGTCGCCGGTGTCATCGCTGAGTGCGGTCAAAAACGCGTATCCGGCGCCATACTCATCCCGTCCGGATTTGCTGAAATTGGAGAACACGAACTTCAGGAAGAAATCGTGCGGGTCGCTCGAGAAGCGAAAGTGCGCCTCATGGGCCCGAATATTTACGGGTTCTATCACACCCACAAGAACCTTTGCGCGACATTTTGCACGCCCTACAACGAAAAAGGGTCGGTCGCGCTATCGTCGCAAAGCGGCGGCGTAGGTATGGCAATCATTGGCTTTAGTCGGTCTGCCAAAATGGGGGTTTCCGCCATCGTCGGACTTGGTAACAAATCCGATATCGATGAAGACGATCTGTTGACCTATT
Source organism: Pseudomonadales bacterium (assembly GCA_022448085.1). GTDB lineage: Bacteria > Pseudomonadota > Gammaproteobacteria > Pseudomonadales > Azotimanducaceae > UBA11889. The sequence continues at coordinate 3,611 of JAKUTH010000077.1, forward strand.
TCGAACAGGACCCAAACACGTCGGTGATCGCGATGCATGTGGAAGATTTGAAGGACGGTCGTGCATTCGCGAGCGTCGCCAAGCGCGTGTCAAGGACGAAACCCATCGTTGTTCTCAAGGCGGGCCGTACAAGCCTTGGGGCAAAAGCTGCCAATTCGCACACTGGCGCACTGGCCGGTGACGATCGCGTATATGACGCGGTTTTACGACAGAGTGGGGTCATACGTGCCAAGACCCTGAACGACATGCTCGAATTTGCACGAGGCTTGGCGGTGTTACCCACACCCAAGGGAGAAAACGTCCTCATCCTCACCGGGGCCGGGGGCTCGGGCGTTCTATTGTCCGATGCGTGCGTCGATAACGATCTTTCCCTCATGGCGATGCCTGCCGATCTCGACGCCGCATTCCGAGAATTCATCCCACCCTTTGGAGCCGCAGGGAACCCCGTCGATATAACTGGGGGAGAACCTCCAACGACCTACCGCGCAACGATCGATCTCGCCCTTCGTGATGAGCGAATCCACTCACTTGTGCTTGGCTACTGGCACACAATCATTACCCCGCCAATGGTATTTGCTGAGTTGTTGGGCGAGGCCGTGGCCAATGCGCGTGCTGAAGGTAACGACAAACCCGTTGTCTGTTCGCTGGTTGGCGATGTTGAAATTGAGCAGGCTGCCGAGTATTTGATGGAACGCAATATTCTGGCGTACCCCTATACCGCCGAGAAACCCGTCGCCGTACTCGGCGCAAAATACCGGTGGGCTAGAACCGCCGGGTTGATCTAGTAACGGTCACCGGCCCGCCGAGTTCAATGCCATCTGTTTGATGACTCCCTGTGTCGTCAGATCGTCCAATTCCGTTTGGGTCAACCCCAGATCATCATTTAACACTTCCTTGGAATGCTGCCCAAGCATTGGCGCAGCTTCGATTTCGACAGAGCTTTCCGACATGCGCACCGGCCAGCCGAGAAGCTTTACCGCACCGTGGCGCGGATGTTCAACCTCGTGGACAAAGCCTCTCTCTACCAGATGAGGATTGTTGTAGAGGTCGCTCGTGTCGAGGACGGCGCTCGCGGGAACACCTCCCTCGGCCAACTCGCGCATGGCTTGATACTTATCACGCGTCAGGGCCCACGTGCCAATGATCCCTCGCAGTTCGTCACGGTTCTGGTAACGATCTGCCTGCCGACTAAATTGCGGATTTTGAACAAGATCCTCTCGATCGATCACACGACAGAGGGCTTCCCACATCTTTGGGGTAACCGCCATCACGTATACATAATCATTCGACCCGCCGCCAGCACAAGGGTATAGAGACATCGTGGGGAGTTGTCCGTTTCCAGATCGATTCGCCGCCCGTTCTCCATAATTTCCTGACGAGGTGGCGGTGCGTAGGTAATAGGTCATGGCCTCTTGCATTGACAATTCGATCAGCTGTCCTTTGCTCGTGCGAAGTTTCTGCGCGTACGCGGCCGCGATCGCGAGCGCCATTTGTATTCCAGTTCCCGCATCTCCCATAGTCGGTCCCGGTCGCATAGGCGGTCCGTCAATCTCGCCCGTGATCGAAAAAGCCCCTGCGGCCGCTTGCGCCACCATGTCGTAGCACTTGTAGTCAGACCAAGGGCCGTCCACCCCGAACCCCTTGATACGGGCATAGATAATGTCGGGCTTCACAGCCTTCATTGCCTCGTAACCAATGTCCAATCGCTCGATAACGCCGGGGCCATAGTTTTCTACGAAGACATCATATTTAGGCACCATCCGCATAAACAACGCACGACCGTCCGCGCTCCGCAGATCAATCGCGACACTACGTTTATTCGAGTTCCAGACAACAAAGTACTCAGCGTCGCCACCCGCACCTCGTCCCGGATCTCCACCATCGGGACGCTCGACCTTCACGACGTCTGCGCCCAACCACGCCAATGCTTGGGTACACGATGTCCCCGCTTCGTACTGGGTCATATCCAGTACCCGCAAACCATCCAACGCTGCCATGGACACCCTCTCGTGAATATTGAAAGGGGGTATCTGTGGTACCCCCGATGGGTTAACTCAAATAGCCCTCAAGTTTTACCGCGATCTCTTCAGGCGCCGTCCCCGGTTCGAACCGCTCCACCACGTTGCCATCTCCATCAATAAGGAATTTGGTGAAATTCCACGCGATGTCGGGCTTACCTTCGGGATTCGAAATGGCCGAGGTCAAGAGCTGATACAGCTCGCACGCCCCATCTCCGTTCACTTCAATCTTGGAAAACATCGGGAAGGTCACGTCGAATTTAGACTGGGCAAACTCTAGGATCTCCTCGTTCGTTCCTGGTTCCTGCCCACCGAACTGATTGCAAGGAAATCCGAGAACGGTAAATCCTTTCTCCGCGTTGTCCTCATGCAATGTACGCAGACCTGCGTACTGTGGCGTGAGTCCTCACTGGCTAGCTAGGTTGACGGCCAGACAGACCTGGCCCTTGAGTTGTTCAAAGCTCTTCGGTTCCCCGGTGATGGACTGCATTGTTAGGTCATGGAATCCCATGGTTTCTCCTTTGTTATGCGTTAAATCATAGCGCGATTAGACGCCTTTGAAATCGGACTCTCTTTTTTCCCGAAATGCAGCCGCGCCCTCACGGGCGTCTGCGGAGAGGCCAACCAATGGAATCGCAGTTTCCGACCACTGCATGGCCGAATCGAAGTCCATGTGGGCGGTTCGCATCGCGAGCAACTTACCAATCTTCTGCGCAATCGGCGGCCCCGCTTCAATTTCCAATGCAAGTTCCATGGTTTTTTCTTCCAGCTCGTCGGGTTCGACAAGGTAGTTGGAAAACCCAGCATCATGCGCCTCTTCCGCACTCATGAAGCGTCCCGTCATCATCATCTCCATTGCCTTTCGCCATCCGATGACTCGCGGTAGTGACCAAAATCCACCTAGATCTGCAAAGACACCGCGCTTGACATAGGCAACTTGGAATCGAGCCGTCGTCGAGACCACCGCCATGTCGCAATGACTCGCAAGATCGAAACCGCCGCCGACGCACGGCCCGTTAACCATTGCGATCATGGGGACCTCTATCCTACGTAGCGCAATAAATGTTTCAGTCTCGTGGCGAAAATTCAGGCGGTAGCCTTCTGCATCAACCTGGCCAGCCTCCAACCCCTCGGGGACCGGGTCGGGATCGGGGTTAGCCGCCCCGCCAAAATCCATACCAGCACAAAAACCACGACCCGCACCTGTGATAACCACGCACCGTATGGTGCGATCAAAGCGTGCCTCAAACGCAATTTCGCGCAATTCGCGTAACAACGGAAACGTCAGCGCATTGAGTTTCTCGGGTCGATTCAGGGTAAGCCAAAGAATCCCCCCTTGTTGTCCGCGGCGCTCGGTCAGAATCGGATTTTCGTCAGACATAATTGGCTCCCTTCGTTTTCATGGATCGTACTCTGTATACGGGCATGGCTAAAACCTCGCACGCCTGGACACCACATTCACCCCAAGCTTCTGGCACACTTTAGTCATGAACTATCAATACATTAGGGTTGAGCCATTAACCCCGACAATTGGAGCGACCATCCACGGGGTTGACCTATCGCGTCCCCTCGACGATGAAACCTTCGACGAAATTCATCAAGCTTGGATGGAACACTTGGTGGTGTTTTTTCGGGACCAGGAATTAACTCCCGAACAGCACTTAGAATTTGGCCGTCGGTTTGGCCCCCTGCATATTCATCCGGCGGCCCCATACGTTCACGACAATCCTGAATTAATGCAGATACACACGGACCGCCATTCGCAACGAAACAACGGCGCCGGCTGGCACTCCGACGTCTCAGCAGACGAAGAACCGCCACTCGGCAGTATCTTGCATCTACACCAAGTGCCCGCCAAAGGCGGAGATACCCTATTCGCCAACATGTATGCGGCCTACGACGCACTATCCGGTCCGATGCAGGCCTGGCTTGCCGGCTTAAACGCCGTCCATCGCGCCGACTACGCTGGGCTATACGGCGACCACAAACCGCAGCGCGCATTCCCGCAATCCACCCATCCGGTGATCCGAGCCCATCCCGTCACCGCAAAAAAGGCACTGTACGTGAATTCTGGTTTTACCCGTCGTATCGAGGGACTAACCGCTGCTGAAAGCCGTGGTTTGCTTCAGTTTCTCTTCGAACACATCCGAAACCCAGCGTTTCAATGTCGATTTCAATGGCGACAAAACTCAATCGCCATGTGGGACAACCGGTGTACGCAACACTTAGCGGTGTGGGATTACTTCCCGGACACTCGTAGCGGTATTCGTGTCACCGTCAAGGGTGACCGGCCATTTTGTTGAGTCTTTTTCGCACGTTTAACTCCGGTTTCGATCGAGGCTTGCTATGAAGCGTGCAGTGTTCCTGTGGATAGCGCTTTTGAACGCGGCGACCGGTCACGCAGACGACGTTCTGCTTGGTTTCGGCGTCGACGAAAGCGAGAAACAGCGCGAGCTCGAGGCACGACTTGTGAGCGACATCTCGGCCAACGACCTCCATGAATGGATCGAGGTCCTCGCAGCTAAACCTCATCATGTCGCTTCAACGCAAGGCAAACGGAACGCCGAGTACATTGCCGCGCTGTTTAAGCAGTGGGGTTACGACACTCAGCTTGCGACTTACGAGGTTCTTATCCCAGTTCCCAAAGTCCGCGTGCTTGAGATGCTCCAACCGCAATACTTTCAAGCCACCCTCACGGAACGCATCGTCAAATCCGATGCAAGTACGACCATGCGTGACCAGGTACTGCCACCTTATAACGCGTTTTCGCCAGACGGCGACGTGGTCGGCCATCTGGTGTACGTGAACTACGGTACGCGGGAAGACTATGAAATGCTCGATCGATATGGCGTTGACGTCACCGGTGCCATCGTTATTGCCCGCTACGGGAAAGTATGGCGGGGAATCAAACCGAAGTTGGCGGCGGAACATGGCGCCATCGGCGCTTTGATTTATTCGGATCCCATCGATGATGGGTATACCCGCGGCAGCGTCTACCCCGACGGACCCTACAAAAACGATTCTGCCATTCAACGCGGTGCCGTGATGGACTTGCCGTTGCATGCCGGAGACGTACTTACGCCCGGTTGGGCCGCGAAAAAAGGAGCTCGGCGGTTAAGCCGTGATGAGGCTGTCGCCATCGCAAGCATCCCCGTCCTCCCAATCTCTTATGCCGATGCGGAACCATTACTCAGGCAATTGAGCGGGCCGATGGCACCTTCTGACTGGC
>JAKUTH010000078.1 GCA_022448085.1 Pseudomonadales bacterium
CGCCGTGCTGCTTGCGGATGGTTGGTTAGAGTATGGCTACTCTCAAACGGTGTTTGCGGCTTGGCAAGCTGGGAAACGATATCAGGCACCCAGTCTCGAAGTTCGAGATCGCAACGGGATTTGGCAACCACTGTTAAAAGAATTCGGGTACCCGGCAGGCATGCCGAAGCAAATGGCGATTCCACTAACCAACTTACCGCCCGGCACGAACGCGATTCGGCTCTCAACAAACATGGAAATATATTGGGATCGTCTGCAGATCGTTTGGGAAGAGCCGCTTCAAGACAGCTCTCCCATCACGATCCAACCCGTCTCCGCGCGAATCGGGAAAGTCGGGTTTCCCGAACGCACCACCGGCGAGCAACGACTACCTTATTATGACTACAACAATCGCAGTCCGTACTGGGACACCAAGTATCAAGCGGGCTTTTATACGGCGCTCGGCGAGGCACACGAGCTGATCGAAAAAGTCGATGGCGCCCTGGCAATCATTGGTGGTGGTGAGGAAATTCATTTGGAGTTTCCGGCACTGGCACCGGCTCAACCCGGTTATCGACGCTACTTTGTTCTCGACTTTCGCGGCTACGCGAAGGACATGGACTTGTACACCGAACACGGTGAAACCATCAATCCGCTGCCAAGTAGCCAAAATTTGGATACCCACGCATTGGCCCACCGGAACCGATTGCACGAGCGCTACAATGTTCGTTTTCAGGCTGGCCTTTGACACTTGATGCCACAATGTCGGACACAACAATGCGGTCGATTCCCGCGGTATCGCATATCCACTTATTTCATTAGCAGGACACGTCTTGCAAGCCACTGAGGTCGTCAGCCCAGGACTACGTAAACTGCTCGTCGCTGTCATGGTGATTTTTTCACTGCTGGTCGTCGACTCCGTCTACCTCGCGACCGTCACGTTCTTGCAGTGGTTGAACGACGTCACTCTTGAAAACGCCGTCTATCAGACCGCGTTTCTGGCACACCTTGCCCTTGGTATTGTCATTATCGTCCCATCGATCGTGTACGCGATCCTCCACCTGCGGCGTGCCATCGATCGACCCAATCGGATTGCCGTACGTCTCGGACTCGCACTTTTCGTCACGCTAGTGGTTCTATTGATCACCGGTGTCGCCCTAACCCGCGGCATGCCTATCGTTGAAATACGAGATCCACTCGGCCGCGAAAGCCTTTACTGGTTGCACGTTATCGCGCCGTTAGTTGTCGCCTGGCTCTTTATCCTGCACCGCTTAGCTGGATCGCGCATTCGGTGGGGAACGGGGATCGGGATTGGCGTTGCAAGCATCGGGCTCAGCATGGCCGGAGTGTGGCTGAGCGAAACACAGCGTGTCGAGCGTACGCTCGCCCCAGAACCATATTTCTTTCCCTCACTTGCTCGACCGGCCGATGGACGATTCATCGACGCGGCCGATCTGATGCGCGACGAATACTGCGCCGGATGCCACCAAGATATCCATGCTCAGTGGCAATATAGCGCTCATCGGTTCGCCTCATTTAATAATCCCGCCTACCTATTTTCGGTGCGCAACACGCGCCAAATGGCCATGGCGCGCGACGGTGACGTTCGCGCCGCTCGGTTTTGCGCGGGATGCCACGATCCAGTCCCGCTCTTTTCCGGCGCCTTTGACGACCCCGACTTTGACGACGTAAAACATCCAACGGCCGACGCGGGCATTACCTGTGTCGCATGCCATGCCATCGAACAATTGAATAGTCCACGCGGAAATGCCGATTATCTAATCAGCGCGCCCGAACACTATCCTTTTGCGTTTTCAGACGACCCAAGGTTAGTGTGGCTGAACGGCATCCTTATTAAAGGGAAGCCGTCGTTCCATAAAAAGACCTTCCTAAAACCACTCCACAAGAGCGCTGAATTTTGTGGCACATGTCATAAAGTTCATCTACCGGAGGAACTCAACCATTACCGCTGGCTTCGGGGCCAAAATCATTACGACTCGTATCTCCTGAGCGGCGTCTCGGGACACGGTGTCGCAAGCTTCTATTACCCTGATCAAGCGGTCGACAGTTGCAACGAGTGCCACATGCCGTTAACGCCTTCGTCGGATTTCGGGGCAAAACCTGACACGCTGACAGGCGCCATGGCGATTCACGGTCACCATTTTCCTGCTGCCAACACCGCGATACCGCACCTACTCGACATGCCAGCAGGCGTGAATGAAAAACATCGATCGATTCTGAAAAACTCGCTTCGAGTCGATATCTTTGCGGTTCGCGAAGGTGTCGACATCGAGGCACCCGTGGATGACGCCATACGCCCCAGCGTCCCGATGCTCAAACCAGGGTCGACGTATCTCATCGACATCGTCATCCGAACACTGACGCTCGGGCATCTATTTTCTGAGGGGACCGCAGATTCGAATCAGATCTGGCTCGACGTGGTCGCGACGACTGAGGGCAAGACCATCGGTCGCAGCGGTGCCCTTCGCAATAGCGACGGTGGACTCGATCCATGGTCGCACTTTGTCAACGCCTATGTCCTCGATCGTCGGGGCACGCGGATCGATCGCCGCAATGCCGAAGACATTTTCACCAAACTTTACGATCATCAAATCCCACCCGGCGCCGCGGACGTGATTCAGTATCGTCTTGAGATTCCCGCATCCGTGACTTCCCCCATCGAGCTCACGGCACGTTTGCAGTATCGAAAATTTGATACCGCATACACCCGCGCCTTCCTCGGAGACGCGTTCGTGCGTAACGACCTTCCAGTAACAACGATCGCCGAAGACCGCGTAGTGTTCCCGAACAACGGAGCTAGCCAAACTGATTCTCCGGCCATACCAGAATGGCAGCGTTGGAACGACTACGGTATTGGGTTATTGCGGAAACCAGATCGTGGACAACTTCGGCAAGCAGAAGCCGCCTTTCGTCGGGTGATCGAACTCAATCGCCCTGAAGGTGCGCTGAATTTGGCTCGTGTACTCCTGCGCGAGGGTCGGTTGGACGAAGCCGTCGACGCATTGCAATCGGCCAGCACGCAAGGAGCGTACCCATGGTCCATCGATTGGTTCGGTGGATTGGTGGATCTCCAGAACGGTAATTTAGATGCCGCCATCGATGCATTTAACGCGCTTACTCAAACCAACTACCCGGAAGCTAGAGCACGGGGCTTCGATTTCTCCTTAGACTACAGGCTGCAGAATACTTTGGCGCAAACGTTGTTTGAGCGGTCGAAATTAGCCGCCTCCAACCGCATGGAGGTCGAATGGTTAGATCGAGCCGCCAATCACTACCAGCAATCCCTGCAGATCGACCCCGAAAACGTGACCGCCCATTACGGTCTCGCTCAGGTCTTCGCCCGTCTTGATCGTTCGACTCAGGCCGAAAAACACCGCCAACTTCACGAGAAGTATCGGCGTGACGACAACGCCCACGATCTCGCGTTAGCGTCGGCCCGAAGGAGCGATCCGGCCGCTAACCACGCTTCAGAGGCTGTGGTGATCTACGAGTTGCAACGTCGCGGAGCATACGGTTTGCCGGTCGACCGATGAGTGATACCGAACGCGACGAAGCACGCATTCGACAGGCTTTCCAACGATCACTCATCGCGATCGCCGCCGTCATCCTTATCGGACTTCTTGTTCTCCTCGGGCAGCGATTCAATCGCACGGAACCGAAGCCGATTGAGCTCCGCGAGGCGCTCGGGCCAAGCAGTATCAAGCGCGATACCCTGAGCACACCGGACCTTGTCTTCACGGATATCACCTCGTCCGCAGGCCTCGACTTTACACACGTCAACGGCGCCTACGGCGAACGCCTCTTGCCTGAGACCATGGGTGGGGGTGTTGCGTTCCTTGATTTTGACAACGACGGTCATCAAGACATCGTCCTCGTGAATTCGAATAACTGGCCGTGGCACGCGACGCCCGGACCATCGCCTCGCTCTCGTCTCTATAGGAACAACGGCGATGGAACGTTCAACGACATCACGCTAGACGCCGCATTCGACGTCAGACTATACGGGATGGGCATCGCAGTCGGTGACTACGATGGCGATGGTTACGTTGACGTATTTATTTCTGCGTACGGCAGTAACAAATTAATGCGCAACATTCGCGGGACGCATTTTGAGGACGCTACGGCGGATACCGGCGTTGCCGGCGCAAACGATGCGTGGAGTACCAGCGCCGCGTTTTTCGACTTTGACCACGATGACGACCTCGACCTTTTCGTCACCAACTACGTCGGCTGGTCGAGGGAAATCGATCGCGAAGTCGATTACCGACTGACAGGTATTGGTCGGGCGTACGGGCCGCCAACCGATTTCTCGGGCACCCATAACTACCTTTACCGAAACGACAACGGGCGATTCGTCGATGTCACGATAGAGGCAGGCATCGCAGTGACTCAGGAGGGGTCCCCACTGGCAGTCGGTAAAGGGCTCGCAGTACTCCCCGTCGATATTAATGGCGACGGCTGGCTCGATCTAGCGGTTGCCAATGATACCGTCCGCAATTTTCTTTTCGTCAATCAGCAAGACGGTGGTTTTCTAGAGCGTGGGGTCGATTACGGGTTTGCCTTTGATAGCGCTGGATTAGCGACCGGCGCGATGGGCATCGACGCTGCTCGCAATGGCGATAACGGCAGTCTTTCGCTTGCCATCGGTAACTTTGCTAACGAGATGTCGTCGTTCTACGTGTTAAGGGAAAACGAAGAGGTGTTCAGCGATAACGCCATTGTCGCGGGTATTGGCGCCGACTCACGCCGAGCACTCACCTTCGGTCTCGTATTTTTCGATGCGGATCTTGATGGACGACTCGACCTTCTCGCAACCAACGGCCACGTCGAACCAGAGATCAACCGCGTCCAAGCAAGTCAGCAATATCGCCAGGCCGTGCAGTTGTTCTGGAACTGCCCGTCCAGATGTTCTCGCCCATACCAGCTCGCTCGGAATACCGGTGATCTTGGGATCGCACGCGCCGGCCGAGGAGCCGCGTACGCGGACATCGATGCCGATGGAGATCTCGACATCATCCTAACTCAGGTCAATGGCAAGGCCTCGTTGTTGCGAAACGACGTAGCAACGGACAACCACTGGGTGCGCTTGCAGCTTAAATCCACCCCCCCCAACCCGAACGCAATCGGCGCGACGGTTACGTTGTTGTCACCAAACGGGCAGCAGCATCGAACCGTGATGCCAACCCGCAGCTACCTATCCCAAGTCGAATTACCACTCACGTTTGGGCTCGGACCAACGGAGACGATTCAACAAGTTACCGTACGCTGGCCCAACGGTGCCATCGAAGAGTGGAACGATCTTGACGTCGATCGCCTCCACATCCTACGTCAGGGCCATATCGAACCCTGAGGAAGTGGTAATTCGAACAATTTAGTCGGTTCTCAACAGGCAATCGTGTTCTATGCTTGAGGTCCACTGTGGTAGCAGGCAGCAACATGGCACCGAACATCGTCTTCGCCTTTGCCGACGACTGGGGCCGCTACGCTAGTGCTTACCAAAAACACGAGGGCCCTCAATCTCTCTCGGCGCTCATCGATACGCCGCATTTCGACCGAGTCGCCCGCGAAGGTGCGCTTTTTTTGAACGCATTGGTACCGGCACCTTCCTGTACGCCATGCCGCAGCTCAATTTTGTCGGGCCAATATTTCTGGCAAACCGGCCTAGGCGCTATCCTTGTGGGCGCCGTCTGGGACGACAACATCCCGACCTTTCCCATCGAGCTGGAAAATAGGGGCGACTATTTCATCGGGTATCAGTACAAGGTGTGGAGTCCTGGACGCACGACGAATGCGCCGATCGGAGCCGAGAGGACCCAGTACCAACCCGCCGGTTACCAATTCAATCAGTTTTCTCACTGGGTAACCGAGAACGCGGCCGAATTCGGGATCGAGGGTGCCAAGCAAGTGTTATACGACGAGACCCGCCAAAACTTCCGTGCGTTTCTCGATGCTCGTCCCGACGACAAGCCCTTCTGCTATTGGTGGGGACCCACCAACACCCACCGAACATGGGAACGTGGTTCGGGTCACGCCCTCTGGGACATCGATCCCGATGCTTTGCGGGGACACTTACCGGCGTTCCTCCCAGACGTCCACGAAATACGCGAGGACGCCGCCGATTACCTTGGCGAGTGTCTCGCCGTCGACCACGGCATCGGCATCCTTCTTGAAGAATTGGCGCTCGCAAACGTGCTAGAAAATACCTTATTTGTTGTCAGCGGCGATCACGGAATTCCCGGAATGCCTAGAGCGAAATGCAACCTATACGATATCGGTTGCGAGGTTGCACTCGCTGCACGCTGGCCAGGTCACATCGAACCTGGACGGGTCATTGACGACTTCGTGAACCTCATGGATCTCGCGCCGACATTCTGCGAGGCGGGCGGCATTGATCCTCCCAAGACCATGACGGCTAAGAGTCTGATACCCATTCTTAAAAGCAGCGCGAGCGGGCAAATTGACAGTTCGAGAGATTTTGTGGTCACTGGCCGTGAACGTCATGTCCATGTCGCCCGCGACGGCTACCTTCCCTATCCCCAGCGATCTCTACGCACGAAGGACTTTATCTATATTATTAACTTCGAACCCGATCGCTGGCCCATGGGCGACCCAGCGGGCCTTGACGATCCATCAGCACCGGCCCCCGACTATGACCAGCTGGCATACAACACAATGGTGGCGTACGCCGATTTGGACGCGAGTCCAACCAAAGCCTGGATGATTCATCATCGCGAAGAACACGATGTCGAGCCGCTGTACCAACTCGCTTTCGGAAAGCGTCCACGTGAAGAACTCTACGATCTCAACGATGATCCGGATTACATGCATAACGTCGCCGACGATCCCGCATACGCAAATATTCGCAAAACCATGCAAGAACGCTTGTTTCAGATTCTTCAGGAACAGAACGATCCGCGTCTGATGGAACAGCCATGTCGTTACGAATTCGAGCCCTACGCAGGACCCCTATCAGAATTTCAAATGCCACCACCAAAGGACTCGAATTAACTTCATATAATTAATCTATCCAATTGATATATATTATTTTCTTATATAATTAAGTCGATGTATCAATTTGCGCTACACTGAGAAACCAAAACGATCAACCACATAGAAACAGGAAACTTATGCCCGCCGTAACTTCGTCAGACGGGCCCGTCGCTGTCACTGGAGCCTCCGGTTACATCGGATCACACGTTGTCATCTCCCTTCTGACGCGTGGATACAACGTGCGGGCGTGCATCACGGACCCCGACAATCCGGATAAAACCGAGCATCTATTGGCGCTCAACAATGCCGATTATTCGGGCAACGTTGAACTACACACGGCTAACCTGCTCGATAACGGTAGCTACGACCGTCCGTTTGCGGATTGCAGTGCCATTCTTCATGTCGGCACGGCCATGGGCTATGGCGGAGCCAATGATCCACGCCAGGTATACGAGGGTGCCGTCAACGGTACCTCCAACGTGCTCGCGTCCGTGCGAAAAGCGGGTACCGTCAAACGATTTATTTACACGAGCTCGTTCGCCGCGATCGGACATCCGGCACCGCCCGGCTACGTCTACACAGAAAATGATTGGGCGTCCGACGATCGCGACAACGACCCCGACTGGAATTTGGACAACCTTGAAGAAAAGGGAGAGACCGGCTACGCCATGGCGAAAGTGGAGACCGAGCACATGGTGAATCGAATTGCAGAAGAAGACGGCCGATTCGAGTCGATTTCCGTGTGTCCAATCGTTGTTCTCGGACCACTGCTTAGCAAAGTGCACGAACTAATCGGATCCTGGCAGTGGTTTCTTGGTCGGATGCTCGCGGGAAAGCCTTGCCAGCGTGGTTGGCAAGCACTGTGGAACATCGTTGACGTTCGCGACGTCGCCGAGTCCCAGGTTCTCATGATCGAAAGCGCCGTCTGCAAAAACGGTGACCGGTATCAACTCAGCGCCACCGATGCATCAGGCGAAATCGATTGTATGCAGCTGCAAGCTCATCTGCTCCAACTCTTCCCGCATATCGATGTTGGAGGTGCCCCGGACGAACTCGCGCCAATGCTCGAGAAGTACGGCAAAGTGTACGATGCCCCTCGCGCGCACTGCGACAAAGCCCGCGCCGACCTCGGCCTCCAAACACACGCGATCGAAGGCACATTGCGTGAGACCGGTCAGACCATGATGGATTTAGGCCTGGTCACCGCAAAGCTGAAATAGCGACCGGTCAAGCGTAACCTTGCGACAATAAGCGACGTCAACTATAGGTACATAAACAGGCGGTGAACTCATGCGTAAATTTCTGATCGCCATCGTTGGAATTGCACTGGCCATTGGAGCCTTGTACGCAGTGGGTGTCAGATTCTCCGATGGACCCTTTGGAATTATCGCCGGCGGCCCGCTCCAAAGCGGCGAGCTCATTCAAGGCGAACCCGATTGGGTATTCGCCCACGACGTCCCAACGATCGAATTACAGCTCTTGTCACCCTCTCGATCGAGAACGGTTTGGATGATTGAGCACGAGGGGAAAATCTACGTTCCCTGTGGATATCGAAATACCTGGCTCGGAAGGCTGTGGAAACAATGGCCATTGGAGGTCGAAGAAGATCCACGGGCCATCATCCGGATCGAAGGCAAGCGCTACGAACGTACCCTCATTCCTGTGACGTCGAAGCACCCGTCTATCGAAGCGCTGCTGGCAGAACTGCAACGCAAATACATGGGGGGGGCCGGATCCGCCCCATCAAGCATTGTCGATACCGACGCGCTGCTCCTCTTTGAGTTAGCACCACGTTCTAGCTAAGCGTCCATCCTTTCCGGA
>JAKUTH010000079.1 GCA_022448085.1 Pseudomonadales bacterium
CGATGGCGATCCTTGCGGCCGGACGCTCGCCGCCACATGGCAGAGGCGGAAGCCACGACCCACCGAGAACTCTGCCATCGCCAGCAACTTCGGACTCAAGACGGCCTCCGAAAAGACCGGATCTTTCGCGAGGAGCATGTTTCCTCCCGGACGAAGCTCCAGAATCTTGTTCCGCAAACGCTCGTTGAACTCAGCGGATGCGACGTCTTCGACCACCGTCCACCCCTCCGTAGCCAATTGCCGGCAGTTTTCTTCGAGACCAAATTCTTCAATGGTGGGCCTTAACTCATCGGAGATAGTCTCTGGAGCCAGCGTGTCGTGCAGCATCTGGAATGCGGGTGCTTGGGCCGTTGTTTCTTCAACATTTTCAGCTTCGGACATGTTGTCTCTTCCTATCGTTCGTCAGCGAAATCACGAATCTCGCAAACGACATCATAAATTGCCGACCTCCCTAATGCCAAGAACCTCGTCTTTCGCTACGCGCTGGTTTCATGGGTTAATGAGCGTCCACCGCCGATCCACATGAGGAGACCCTTATGGCCAATTCGCCCGTTGAATCGTTGGATTATTTCCTTACGACAACCAAGCAGGTCCGGCGCCGTTTGGATTTGAACCGACAGGTACCGACCGACGTGGTACTTGAATGCATTGATCTCGCGTCACGCGCTCCCATTGGTGGCAATCTTGAACGAAACCGGTGGTTACTCGTCGATGATCCCGAAACGCGTTCCGCACTGGCTGATCTCTATGCACGATTTGGTCGTGGTTACCTCGAAGCTGGACAAAAACAAATCGAGTCGATGGGCAACGATCCCACCGCAGCTCGGGTGGTCGAATCGTCCATGTACTTGCTCGAACATCTACACGAAGTACCGTTAATGATCATTCCAATCAAGCTCGATCGACCGGGTACGTCCACCTTCGAGCAAGCAACCTACTGGGGTTCGGTCACGCCAGGAGTTTGGAGTTTGCAGCTGGCGCTGCGCGCGCGTGGCATTGGATCCGCTTGGACAACGTTGCACCTGCAGCACGAAGAAGATGCCGCTGAATTGTTAGGTCTGCCGGCATCCGTAACCCAGATCGCCCTGCTTCCCACCGCGTACTTTACGGGAGATGGTTTCCACCCAGCACGTCGCAGGCGCGCCCAAGAAATCACCTATTACAACCGGTGGAAAGAACCCGTCCCGGAAACGACTTAGGTCCGCCGTTAAGGCCTGAACTGGAGCGCCCTCGGTCCGAGTCGGTCCGGCTGGGACACCAATCGATGGGCCGACTCCACCCAGTCGCAGATGTGTCGCCTTGTGTCGCGTGGATCGATGATCTCTTCAATTTGAAACCGTGACAGGGGCCCTAAAGGTCCGCGAGCGCTTTCGATGCGTGCGTTCAATTCGGCGCGCAACGCCACCGGATCTTCTGCTTCCGCCAGTTGCCGTTTGTATGCCGCTTCAATCCCTCCTTCGGGCGGTATCCCGCCAACATCAGCCGCAGGCCAGGCGACCCGCATCGAAGGTTGCGACCGCGGTGTTGCGTAATTGTTACCCGCAACGCCGAAGCTACGTCGCATCAATACCGAAAAGATCGGTATCCCTACTTGTGCGAAGGCCACCATCCATTCGCCACCACGTCGTATCGTGCCAGCGAGCTCGTGCTCAAGCCCCACAGCAAAACCGGGGTTGTCGATCAGATTGAGCACCGGCAAATGAAATAAGTCACACAAGTCGAGATGTCGTTTGAGTTTGATACAGCCATCGGCCGTGAGGGAACCGCCATTGGCGTGCTGACTGTCCGAGGCGATGACGCCCACCGGGTAACCGTTAAATCGAACGAACCCCGTGACCTGATCTGTGGCCCAGAGTGGTCCAATCTCGAAAAATGAATCGATATCGGCCATCAATGTAATGGCTTTTCGGATATCGAATGTCATGGTCCGCTTACGTGGAACAAGTCTAAACAACTCTTCGTCGCGTCGATCGGGTGGATCGTCTGGATTGGGCGGTAAGACTGGCGGCGGCTCGTAGACACTCGTCGGAACGTAGGAAAGAAACGTCCGCGTCATATGCGCGGCCTCTTCCTCCGTTTCCGCCAGATTGTCGACGGAACCGTTGGTACAGTGGATATGCCAACCACCGAGCTCTTCCTTGGTAATCTCGTATCCCATCGCGTGACTCACTACCGGAGGTCCCGCTACAAACAATTGCGCGATGTCGCGAACCATGACTGAAAAGTGACCGAGAACCGCTTTCGCAGCGCCGATCCCAACCACGCTGCCAAGCAACATGTTGACGACGGGGACCGTGCTTAATTGTTCCGTGTACATGGTGCTGCCGAGATGTCCGGGGAGGTACGAGCCGCCCCCGCCCGATACCCTCGGACGACCAGCTTTGATCGCCCCTCTGCTTTCCTTGGCAGTGCTTTCACCCTCTTTCTTCTGGGCAGGCACCATCGCAGCTACACTACCACCGCCCGAAGAACCGTCGAGCAAGCGTACCGACGGCGAACGCATTTCCAACGAAAGGCGATCGAGATAACCGCTCTTCGCACCGATCGCTCCATCTGCATGACCACCGCGTGACGTAAAGTCGTCTGCACAAACGATGGCGGTGCGTCCGTGGATCTTGCCCCAACCACCGACATGGTTCGCGGGCGTGAAATCTACGATCTCGCCTTCATCATCGTACGACGCAAACCCAGCGACGCTTCCGACTTCGCGGAACGAATCATCGTCAAGGAGTAGCGTGATGCGTTCTCTGCACGTCAATTTTCCCCGGCTACGTTGTCGCACCACGCCAGGGTCTTCCGATCCGGGGGCAAGTCGTTCTGTCGCAAGCGCCTGCAGGGTGTCGATCGCCTCGAGTACAGGCGCCCACGTATCGTCAGCACGATCGCCCGGTCGCATCCGGGTGCTCGCTGATCCAGCAGCTGGCGTGATCACCGCGACTGTTTGGTCTGCAGCAACAACATCGCCGGGGCTAAGCGGTTGAATGCCTTCTACGACGCCATCACACGGGGCCGTGATCATTGTTTCCATCTTCATTGCGCTCAAGATGAAAAGTGCATCCCCCACAGCTACGTGATCGCCGACACCCACCGAGACTTCGACGACGTTACCGGCAATCGTGCTGGTGACCTTCAGTCCACCCTCAGGGATGTCGAGATCCAGCATGGGCGTTGCGATCGCGGTTGCTTCAGTCGAAGAGGTAAAGTCCGATTGCATTGCCTTGGATTCAAAAAGCGCCAGCGCCGGACTCATCGATGCACTAATTGTAGGTCTGAGATTGGACTCGTCGGCTAGCAAAGTCGTTCTTGCATCACCTGCCCGAACAGTTTCGTGGGATAGGATGGCAACCAACTGCTGCAAATTGTTTCCAACACCACCGATATGAAATTCTTGCAACGCATGGAGCGTGCGAGCCAACGCCTTCGGGTACGAACCGGCGCCATTCGACGAACCAATCACCTTAGCCAATAGCGGGTCAAATTGGGAGCGTACGGCGTATCCTTGATAACCGCTCGAATCGACCCGCACCCCGACGCCTGACGGTTCTTTATAGGCGGTAATGGTTCCCGGGCTTGTCACGACGACACGTGCCTGAACCGCAAAACCGTTGGGGGGACCCACCTCCTGTTGCGTACCGAGACCCATCGCATCAAGCGAATCTCCCGCCGCTAGCCGGAACTGCGCTTCCACTAAATCAATGCCTGTCACCTGTTCTGTGACCGTGTGCTCAACTTGAATGCGCGGATTACATTCGATAAAGAAGTATTCCTCTGTCTCGGGCACGACCAGGAACTCGACCGTCCCCGCATTCGTATATTCACCTCCCTCGGCGAGTTTGATCGCATCGATGAGAATACGTTCACGAAGCGCTGGTTCGAGATCCGGTGCAGGCGCAATTTCGATTACCTTTTGATTGCGAAGTTGTACCGAGCAATCGCGTTCGTGCAGATGGACGAGATTTCCCGTGGAATCACCCAACACCTGCACCTCGATGTGACGCGGATTAGAAATCCGTTTCTCAAGAAACAAAGCTGGGTTACCGAATGCTGCTTTCGCTTCGCTTTGACAGCGCTCGAACGCATCCGACATTTCCGCTTCCTTTTCGACAAAACGCATGCCGCGTCCGCCGCCACCAGCCGCCGCCTTGAGCAGGACGGGATAGCCGATCTCCCGCGCTAATTGTTGGGCTTCTGTTGCACTTTCGACGAGCTCTTCGCTTCCATCAACGACCGTAATATCTATCGACTTAGCCAACGCGCGAGCACGTACTTTGTCGCCAAATAGCATCAACACCTCGGGTGAGGGGCCAATGAAGGTGACGCCTTCCGCTTCACACCGGCTCGCGAACTGTGCGTTCTCAGAAAGAAACCCATATCCAGGGTGAACGCAATCACACCCGGTCGCCTTGGCTGCATCAACGAGTGCTTCGATGTCCAAGTACGCGCTAACTGGGTCGGCTTGATCGCCAGCCGAACTCCCAATTTCTCTATTTTCTGTGGTAAAGCGTGTGTGCAGCGACCCAGCATCCACCGTCGCGTACACACCGACCGACTCCATCCCGAGCGTCGTTGCCGCCTTCGCAATCCGAATCGCGATTTCACCGCGATTCGCGATAAAAACGCGTTTAAACGGCGCGATATCTGACACTTCGTGACCCATGGCATCCCTCCTCGCGCAGATGAGACTGAATGGTCGGGCGCGGGTTGTCTAGTCCGGCCGACAGGGTCTTATCGGCCACGGTCATGGTGCTATGCTGCGTATGTCTCCTCGGTTTCGACGGCGTAGCCTTGCTCACAAAAGACGATACACAGTTCTTTAACCGCCACGGGTTCCTACATATCCCGAGCGTCTTTACGCCCGAAGAGACCTTTGAATTGACGACAGAAATCGACTGGCTCATTGACTCCTGGGCTGGTCGTTCTCCAGGTTGGTCGGGTGATTGGCGACAGGTATACATGGACCCTGACATCGAAAAAAAATCGGAGTTGGTAGCGATGCACGACCTCTATTTCTACTCCGATGCTTGGATGCGGGCAGTGACCCATCCCCATTTGACGACTGCCATGTCCCAACTGATCGGCCCTAACGTCGAAGTGCATCATTCAACCATGCACGTCAAGCCGCCCGAAACGGGCCACCCTTTTCCGATGCATCAGGATTGGGCCTTCTATCAACACGAGGACGGCCGCTACATCGATGTTCTCGTTCACCTCGACGATACCGACGCGGAAAACGGCGAAATACGGTTCCTCGACGGATCACACAAAGAAGGTGCAAGACCACACGTCACTAGCAACGCCAGCGGGCCGTGTACGCCTCATTTGCCAACGGATCAATATCGTTTAGCCGATACCGTCCCAGTTCCAGCTAAGGCCGGGGACGTGGTGTGCTTTTGTATTCACACGGTACACGGCTCCTACATCAATCAGTCGCAACATAGTCGTCGGATTGTTCGTATCGGTTATCGAGACCCAGACAACCGTCAAACCGCGGGCCAGAGCGTGGGCCGACCGGGAATGATGGTTAAAGGCCGCCGCCGCCGCGAGCCCGAACAGCCGTTGTTTTCGATCAACGGGCCTCATATCAGCCGATAAATGGAATCCGGTTGACGATACCCACTCCACCGGGACGCGTTCGATCCGGCGGCCAATCGGCAAAGCTTTCGATGTGCAGATAAAACGGGTAGGTTTTAACCAGGTCGCGTTCATTCTGTATTCCTTCACCCACAGGTCGATGGGGTTTAAGCTCGCTGCCAAGATAATTCCTGGATATTCGATGTCGCAGATTGCCGAACCCAGTGCCCAAGAACATGCCGAAGGCATCAAAACGTATTTGCGCGAGGGCAAAGAACGCGCGATCCGTTTAGGAAATCGAGGGCCGATCCGATTCGACGAAAGCGGCGCCATACAAGGCGACATTCTCGAAGCGTATTGGAGGCAAGGATTTTACGTATTCGAAAATGTCATCCAGGCAGAAGAACTTGACGAACTTCAGGCCGGAATCGCGGACATGCTCGATCGCGCTCCCATAGAACGAGACGCAAAGTTGGACGCCAAAGGAAGACCCGCATTCGGTCAGGAATTCGCGAGGGATACGTATACCTGGATTCCACCCTTATCCGATCCGGTCGGTGGAACAACTCGGAACGGTGGTCGTCATCCATCAAAAATGGTCGAACCCGTACCTCCTACAGATGCGCCGAAAGAGGTCATTTACATGATGTTTGGCATGTGCCAGGCGATGGATGCGGGTTTACGTCTGTATGGCCACCCGCAGTTATTAGCGATTGCAGAGAGCATCAACGGACCCGACTTCACGCCTTTTAACGATGCCATTTTTCTCAAGCAGCCCGGGCTCGGAGGATCCGTCGCCTGGCATCAAGACGGTCTAACCCACTGGGATTCGCCAAACTGGGACGAAGGTATCCACGGATTCAATTTTCAAGTTCAGCTATACCCCAGCACGCCTGGCAACTGCCTTTGGGTCGTACCCGGCACACACAAAGAAGGACACGTCGACATACGGGCCATGGTGGATGGAAACGAAGGATCCGAGTGTCTTCCGAATGCCGTACCCCTGTTCTGTCAACCGGGCGACGTCACCGTGGTAAACCGTCAAACACTGCACTGCTCCTTTGCCAATACTTCACCGGACGAGCGGGTATCACTGACCTTTGGATTTCACCGGCGTTCATCCGTACTCGGTGCCACTGGCGTCCTCGGATCTGGCGAAGGCGACGTCTATGACGAACAGCGGATCCATGAACGCTCCAGCGTCATTGCGGTTGCCATCGATGCTCGGCGCCAACGTTTTCCGAAGGAAAAACCCTATTGCTACTACCCCTTCGTGGGTTTGGAGGACGAATTTCGCTGGAACGAACATACCCGCGAAACGGTAATCAAGGACTACAACACCCAAGATTTGGGTATTTAGACATTGTGGTTGTTGGCCAAAGCGACGTAAACGGAGTTTGTCGTATCCCTCAGGCGCCGCGAGCAACGCAAAGCGGCCCTTACTAAGTGGGTATTGATACCTACTTCACTGATCACTGGATTGACATCGAAGAGGATCGCATCGAGCGCTACGAGCGTATGTTTCAGTGGCGCGAATCACAACTCGAACAACTCGCTCCCGCCTCGATCGAACCCGGACACCGTATTCTTGATTTTGGCTGTGGCCCCGGATTCTTGGCTCTCGCGCTTGCCGACATGGTCGGTGAGCAGGGTCGGGTATACGGCGCAGATATCAATGCACGTTTTGTCAGCGACTCGACGCAACGAGCCGGCGGACGGAATAACATCAGTTTTCACCATCTCACCGACCACGTTTTGCCGTTTGAAACGGCGAGTTTGGATCGAGTCCTCGCAAAAAATGTCCTTGAATACGTACCCGATGTCACTGCGACCCTTTCTGAGATGCATCGTGTCCTCACCCCCGGGGGTCGTATCCACGTTCTCGACAGCGATTGGGGATTTGTAATGGTCGAACCGTGGGGGAAACAGAAGGTCGATCGCTTCTTCGACGCCGCGTCTGTGGCGTTCAAGGAACCTCACATTGGTCGTAAACTCGTTCGGCTGCTCAAGGCAGCCGGGTTCGAAGCGGTGACCGCGAAAATCGCAGCTTCCCTGGATACCACCGGTGGCAGTCTTTCTGTGTTGCGAAACATGCGCCGGTATATCGGCGTTTTTAATACGATGAGCCCACAAGAAGCAGACGAACTCATACAGGCTGCGGAACGAGCCGTGGATGATGGGACTTACTTATTTGCATTACCGCAGTTCGTCGTGACCGCCAACAAACCATCCTGACCGAATAGATCGGGATCTATTCGTAATCACATCCAATCGTTCGCGTGCGAATCGACCTTCCAGAGACCTTTCCCTTGATACCGCGCAATCTTGGCCAATGGGACGGCGGGTGTACCACCGCCGCCTCGTGGAACGCCTCCAGTCGGTAAGAGAGGTAACCCATATTTCTCCCACCACGCGGGTTCATCAACCACCCGACCCTCGACCGAGCGCCTACCCAAATTCCATTCGGCAAACATATCGTCGAGCGGCCGGTGCCGTGATTGCACAAATTCATTCGAGTCCATGATCCACTGATTGGTGACTTCGCGATTACCGTCAGCCGGATCGTCGTCGTTATCGAGTGGAAACGTAAAGACACCGCCCATGTCGCAACTGATTCGTTCGGCGCCATGCTTGCCCGCCGCTGTCCATCGCATGTGGCTTCTTGGTCGCACCTTATTAAAATCTTGCACTACCGCCATGCGGATCTTGTCACTCTCATGAATACCAGCGGAATGAACCATCCAACCGTGACAAAACAATACGTCGCCCGCCTTGCCAGTGAACTCGATCGGCTGGACATTCGTTTTGATGTGATCCATCACGTCTTTAGACTCATTCGTAGCCACCCAAT
>JAKUTH010000008.1 GCA_022448085.1 Pseudomonadales bacterium
TACGTGGACCGGGGCGCTGGGCGGCACGGTCAAATTACAAGAAAATTGGACCGTGCCCGAAGCCGGCTCCATTCAGTCGTTGGTTCGCATGACGACAGGCGACGCAACGACCATGGTTGAACTCATTGTTGTTGAAGAAATTGACGAAGGTCTCCAACTGCATATCCAACAATGGGACAAGGGGTATGTGCCTCGAGCTGGGGGAGCCCAGCGAATGACCATGGAGTCCATAGGAGACCATTACGTCAAGTTTAAGGACGCGAGTGGAGGGGGAATTAAGACGCTTCAATACAGTAGGCCGGGGAACGCGGGCGCCTTTGTAATCGATATTGTCACGGCGATGGGTCAGCCAATGAAACTTGAGCTTCAAGGCGATTAAGCGCTGCGGTTGAATTCGCCGGAGTAAAGCTGGGTTCCGACTGGGTGAATTTGATTGGTGGAAGTGCGCGACTCTGGAGAAGTGTTCATTTGTTAATGGGCTGATGACGTTGGCGATGACACGTCATCGCGGCTGTCCGGAAGACGCCTGCTTGGTTGTAAGAATAAGGGGTTTTGTTCCCCCGCAAGTGGGCGTAAAGTGCGCGCGTTTTAAGTCGTAGTTGTTTTTCCACGAAACACGCCCTGCCACAGGTCAAGAAAATTCGCATGGTCGATCGTCTCGGGTCGCTTACCGGCATTTTATCGGCTCATTTTTTTGATTTTGGGTGGGCCCAGTTCTGATGGAGCGTGATCGCTACATGGCGCAAGCCATTCAAGATACGTTGCTGCCGTCGGAGCCGCCCCAGCTTGACCGTTACCGCACTCGGAGCCTTTGTGTCCCGGGCGAAAAAGTAGGCGGTGACCTTTACGACGTCGTTCGACTAAATGCGCGACAAGTGATGTTTTACGTTGCTGACGCGGCCGGTCATGGGGTTAGCGCTGCAATCCTGGCGTTACTATTCAAACATCGCTTGAGATTGTTCGATCCAACCGGGGCAACGCTAAGTCCTGCGGCCATTCTTGGTCAGATGAACGAAGTCCTGGTGAATGAAATTTCGGCGCCCGGCGTCTTTGTGACGGCAATTTTCTGTCTGTTGGACATCGAAAATGGCAAATTGATTTTTGCGAGTGCGGGTCATCCACCCCTTTTGGTTCATGAGGCGCGTGGTCATGTGAAGATGTTCGAACATACCGGGCCGGCATTGGGTTTGTACGGGAATGCCGTATTTGCGGAGCGAGAAATTTTGGTTAAGGAAGCCGATCGAATTCTTCTGTACACCGACGGCGTTTTTGATACGACGGAAAATAGACCACTCAACCAAAATCAACTTATTCAAGAACTTCAGACGGTCGAGGACCGATCATTTGTACTGGAGCGTATTCTCAATAAAGCTAGGGGTGATCAACCTTTGGCTGCCCGAGACGACCTGACGTTATTGTTACTTGAGGCCAGCCCTGGGGTCAGTCGGTTTGATCACAGAACGAATTTTGCAGACGAAGATATGCCCTCAATTAGTGGTGATCCCAGTGTCTCGCGCATCAGCCAAGCGAAAGCCGAAGGGTTGACCGTTTTGGTACTTGAAGGACGGATGACGTGGGAATATAGCCAAACCTTCTTTGATGCCGTGTTTGGTTCTCTCGACCGTGGTTTTGGAGTCATCGTTGACCTGTCCAGATGCATTCACATGGATAGCGCGGTTCTTGGCACACTTCACGAACTCGTAGAGAGCGCAGAAAAGACTGTTGCCGGTTCGAAAGTTAAGATCCAGGACGCGTCCCATTCTCTTGTACGCACGTTCGCCGAATTAGGGATGGATAGCGTACTTCGAAGCATACAAATGCAGTCAATCGAAATTCCAAAGACACGGACTTCCGTTGAGGCTTCCGACGGCAATCTCCGTCGTCAACAGATGAGGCTTCTCAAAGCGCACGAGGTATTGGCAAGTCTCAATGACACAAATCGGGACCAATTCGCTTTGGTTGTAGACGATCTTCGCGAACATTTTACGTATTTAAGTGGGATGACGAGTCCTCGCTAGCGCTTTCGATATCCGAGCTGTAACGTCGGTCGGTCACCAAACCGATGGTAGGCTGTGCACGGGGAGGAACGCGCATGTCGACAGCTGACGCACCTATCGCTCGTGCCGCACTTGATGACCTGTTGGCGATTGCGGGACTCGACGCCGACGATATAGAGATCGAGGCTGAGGATCTCGCGCTCGATACGCGTATCCGCGCAACGGAGGCTGCCGTCGCCGCGCTCGGCGCGGGAGGCTATGTCGCATCGCGCTTCATTGGCGATAGCGCGGTGCGGGTTGGCACACGCCACGTCGAGGCCTCGTTGCAAAGTTACGCGCACGTGAAGTTCGAAGATCCCGACCGTGCGCCAGGACCGCGTGTGGCCGCCGCGCAAAGGGCGGCGATAGCGGGATTCCATCAAACAGGCGACGGCCGTTGGATGTACATCCACCCGGGCTTTGCCCACAACACCGAGTCGTTGCTTGAGCTATTCGGCCACCCGAGTAACGAGGACGAGTCGAGACAGGTTGTTGCCAGCTGGGAAGCGCCACAGTTGGAGCGTGAAATCATGCGCCGCGGTCTGTGTAGTGCCATGGTGCGCGACCCTGAAGAATGGGACACATCGCCCATGGGGCGGATCCTGAATTCGCGCCCCGTCGTGGAAATCATCCAAGTGGGAGATGCTGACCCGCGCCCTGCAGGGTCGGGCCCCCGACCATTGACCGACTACAAGGTGCTGGACCTCACGCGGGTGCTCGCCGGACCGACGTGTGCTCGAACTTTAGCTTCCTACGGTGCGCGGGTTATTCGCATTAGCGCGCAAGACTTGCCCCATGTACCGCTATTCGTCGCCGAGACAGGGCTCGGCAAAAGATCGGCCCACATCGATCTCAAATCGGACTCCGGTCGGTCGAAGATGCGTGAGCTCATCGGCGAGGCCGACGTTTTCTCGCAGGGATACCGCACCGGCGCGCTGGAACGCCAGGGTTTCGGCGTCGCCGACGTCGTGAGGGCAAAGCCGGGCATCGTTTACGTATCGATTAACTGCTACGGACACGAAGGGCCGTGGCGCAGTGTGCCCGGTTGGGAGCAACTCGCGCAGACCGTGACCGGCATGGCTTATCTGCATGGCAATTACCACAACGATGGAAGACCCCAACTGCAGCCCGCCGCCGTAACCGACTACACGACTGGCTACCTTGCTGCCTACGGCACGTTGGCGGCCTTGCTACGTCAACGCGAGCAGGGCGGGAGCTATTGGGTCCGCGTCTCCCTCGCGCGCACCGGCGTATGGATGCGCAGTCTGGGGTTGCGTGAAGCAGCGACTTCCCGACCTTTCGATGACGAGGAGATTACGAGTTACCGAGCCGTAGCTCAGACTGAATGGGGCGCGATGCACCATCTGCGACCCGCGGTCGAGCTTTCAAACATCGATGTGTTCTGGAAGCAGCCACCCGTATCGCTTGGCAGCCACGCACCCGCCTTCACTCGTTGAGTAAGGAGATCTGTATAACTGTCGATGCCTCTTCGGCGCTCACCGAGCGCGTCAAACACTCATCCAAGTGCCAGATAGGGTCAAGCGTTTGCTCTTCGGCAGCGCTCATTGCTGGTATGGCCGTTTCAGCCTGACCGAGATGTACACTACTCGTTTGGTGTCTTGCGACAGCGTGATAATCTCTGGACGGGAAGAAACAGGAAGTGAATAGAGGACGATGCCGAGACCGGATGACAGCGGGAACCATCCGTATGTGTTCGCATTTGGTGCCCGGACAGATGGCGGTGTGGAGATGCACGAACTTCTCGGCGGAAAGGGCGCGAATCTTGCCGAAATGGCTAAGATTGGGCTGCCGGTTCCGCCTGGATTTACCCTTGCCACGGAGGTCTGTAATTACTTCTACGATCATGCGGGGAGATTCCCGGATACGTTGCGTGACCAAGTGTCTACAGCACTGGAAGAGCTGGAAGAGCAACTTGGTAAGCAGTTCGGCGATCCAAGTAACCCACTCCTAATTTCGGTTCGATCCGGGGCGCGAGAGTCCATGCCAGGGATGATGGACACCATCTTGAACCTTGGGCTCAACGACGAAACCGTCGAGGGTTTAGCGAAGGTGACTGGGAGTCGTTCCTTCGCCTTCGATTGTTATCGCCGATTCATCCATATGTACGGAGATGTAGTTCTCGGTGTCAAAGCCGGTGGAGAATCCGAAGAAGACCCCTTTGATTTAATTTATCGATCCGAGGTCGCTCAAGGCGGCGACATCGATTTTCGTCGGCTCACTGAACGCTACAAGAAACTCATACTCGAACGTACTCGCGCACCGTTTCCGCAGAATGCTGTAGATCAACTCTGGGGAGCCATCAGCGCCGTTTTCGGCTCATGGCGAAATGATCGGGCGATTTTATATCGACAACGTTACGGGATACCTGCGTCGTGGGGCACGGCTGTCAACGTCCAGGGCATGGTGTTCGGAAACTTGCGAGAGAACAGCGCAACTGGAGTGGCGTTTACCCGCGACCCAGCAACGGGCGAAAACGTGCTTTACGGAGAGTATCTACTCGACGCACAGGGAGAAGATGTGGTTGCCGGGGTACGCACCCCCAAGAATATCGCGGAGATGGTTACCGAGATGCCCGAGAGTTTCGAAGAATTGTTGCAGACTAGGGATAGGCTCGAACAACATTTTTGCGATATGCAGGATTTTGAATTCACGATTGAAAGTGGCAAGTTGTACCTGTTGCAAACACGAAACGGAAAACGCACCGGCCAAGCGGCCGTCCGCATCGCGGTGGAAATGCATCAAGACGGCCTGATGGATGACCGCACCGCGATATTAAAGGTACCCGCAGAATCGATTGATTCCTTGCTGGTACCGATTTTCGATCCGCAGTCTCTGAGGGCTAACGAAGCCGTTGCTCACGGACTTCCGGCTGGCCCGGGTGCGGCGTCGGGGAAAATTGTGTTCTCTTCCGATTCGGCGTGTCGTGCGGCCGACCGTGGCGAAAAAGTCGTGCTGTGTCGTACCGAAACGTCTCCAGACGATCTCAAAGGCATGCTTGCTTCTGAGGGTATTCTCACAGCTAGAGGGGGCGTGTCCTCCCACGCAGCACTTGTTGCTCGTCAGTTGGGTAAGGTATGTATCTGCGGCGCTTCGGATGTAACGATGAATTATGAAGAGCGCACGCTCGTCATCGAATCGAGTCGTGGAAAACAAGTCGTTATGCGAGAAGGTGATGACATCTCGTTGGATGGATCCACTGGAGCGATTTATGAGGGATCCATTAAAACTACCGATTCTGATGTCCACCAAGTACTGACGGGACGTCTTGAGGCCAATGCGAGCCAGAATTTCCATTTGTTTGAAACGTTGATGGTGTGGGCAGATCAGCATCGCACTCTGAAGATCCGTACCAATGCGGACACTCCGGATATGGCGGAACAAGCGATGACACTAGGAGCCGAGGGAATCGGATTATGCCGCACCGAGCATATGTTTTTTGCCGAAGATCGTATCGATCACATGCGTAAGATGATTCTTGCCGCAAACGAGGAACAGCGACGAGAAGCGCTCGCCGAGTTGCTTCCTTTCCAACGCCGAGATTTTTGTGGCTTATTCAGAGCAATGGCGGGCTGGCCAGTGACGATCCGATTACTCGATCCACCTTTGA
This sequence comes from Pseudomonadales bacterium, assembly GCA_022448085.1. Lineage (GTDB taxonomy): Bacteria > Pseudomonadota > Gammaproteobacteria > Pseudomonadales > Azotimanducaceae > UBA11889. The sequence continues at coordinate 5,665 of JAKUTH010000008.1, forward strand.
ATGAATTTCTGCCTCAAGACGAGGACGTTCAGCGTGCATTGGCGGAACGGCTGGACATGGACGCTGGTTTCGTCGTCGATCGCATCGAAGCACTCCACGAACAGAATCCTATGCTTGGCTGCCGTGGCTGTCGGTTGGGCATTCTGTATCCTGAAATCACTGAAATGCAGACCACTGCAATCTTTGAAGCCGTCGCAGAGCTCAGTAAAGACGACGATGCGTTGATAATACGGCCCGAAATTATGGTGCCGTTAGTCGGATTTCGGTCTGAGCTCGCGGATCAAGTTGCCATCGTCCGGCGCGTGGCAGACGAGGTTATGAGGTCAAGAGGTGTAAAGATAGAGTACGAGGTTGGCACGATGATTGAAGTTCCAAGAGCTGCGATCACGGCGGATGAAATTGCCTTGGAGGCCGAATTCTTTAGTTTTGGGACCAATGACCTGACTCAGATGGCGCTTGGATTGAGCCGGGACGATATGGGTTCTTTCTTCGATTGTTATACCAATAAAGAGATTTATCGTGGTAATCCATTTTCCACCATCGATGAAGTGGGTGTAGGTCGACTTATGGAAGAGGCCGTGCAACGGGGCCGAGCCACGCGTGCGGACATAAAGCTTGGTATATGTGGCGAGCACGGCGGTGACCCCGCATCGATCGCATTTTGTCACCGTGTCGGACTGGACTATGTCAGCTGCTCACCCTTTCGTGTGCCTGTGGCGAGATTGGCCGCGGCACAAGCGGCGTTGCGCGACCCCTAGACAAGGCTTGCAGCTCGGACAACGCTGCCTTAGTGTGCGTTCCCCGGTTAAACAACGGGTCTGACAAGAGGACGCATAGTGCATGAGTAATCAAACAAAGTTTTATATCAATGGCGAGTGGGTGGAACCGTCGACGACCGACACGTTGGACGTGATCAACCCCGCTACGGAACAGGCAATCGGCCCTGTCGCAATGGGTGGTCTTGCGGACGTGGACAGGGCAGTGGAAGCTGCTGCAGCTGCTTTCGAATCGTTTTCCCAGTCGTCTAAAGAAGATCGGGTGGCGCTTCTGGAGCGAATCATTGCCGCCTACATGGGTCGTATGGATGAAGTGGCCGCGGCGATTAGCGAGGAAATGGGGGCTCCAATGGGCCTTGCAAAAGCAGCCCAAGCGCCCGCGGGGCTAGGCCATTTTATGACGACCCTGTCGGTATTGAAGGATTTTGAGTTTGAGGAAGACATCGGTACGTCGCGAGTGATTCGTGAACCCGCCGGTGTGTGCGGATTTATCACGCCGTGGAACTGGCCGCTCAATCAAATTGCATGCAAAGTCGCGCCAGCACTTGCCGCGGGCTGCACGATGGTACTAAAGCCTTCAGAGGTCGCGCCATTCAACGCAATTTTATTTGCTGAAATTATGGATGACGCCGGTGTCCCGGCAGGTGTGTTTAACCTGGTCAATGGTGACGGTCCGACGGTGGGTGCTGCGATTTCATCGCACCCCAAGATCGACATGGTTTCATTTACCGGTTCAACCCGGGCGGGTATCGAAGTCGCTCGAAACGCAGCGCCGACTGTAAAACGTGTGGCGCAAGAGTTAGGTGGTAAATCGGCCAATATCATTCTTGATGACGCTGATTTTGCGCAGTCAATATCGCGTGATGTTTTTGGCATGTGTACGAACTCAGGTCAGTCGTGTAACGCGCCGACACGGATGTTGGTTCCTGATTCGCGCATGGACGAAGCGGCGGCGATTGCGAAAGGTGCTGCTGAACAGGTCAAAGTAGGCGATCCAAATGCTGCAGATACGACCATTGGTCCGGTGGTTTCCGATGTCCAGTATGAAAAGATCCAGAACCTTATCCAGAAAGGGATTGATGAAGGGGCAACGCTCGAGTGTGGGGGCACTGGTCGTCCGGATGGTTTGAACGCCGGTTACTTCGTCAAGCCGACCGTTTTCTCCCACGTTACCAACGACATGTCGATCGCCCAGGAGGAAATTTTTGGTCCTGTGTTATCGCTGATCGGGTATGCCGATGACGACGATGCAGTACGTATAGCGAACGACACGGTGTACGGACTTTCAGGCTATATTTCGGCTGGGGATCCGGAAAGGGCTCGAGCGGTTGCACGTCGGATTCGAACCGGAAACATCCACTTGAACGGAGCACCGGTCGACCAACAATCGCCATTCGGCGGCTATAAACAATCGGGCAATGGCCGGGAGTGGGGTCGTTACGGCTTTGAGGAATTTCTCGAGATCAAATCGATTTTGGGTTACAACGCCTAAATTCGCGACCATCAGAAGCGTCCCTGTTCGGGGGCGCCGACGACAGGGATGTCTAGACTCAAACTAAGCTTTTTGAGCTAGAACGCGTACCAGCGCTGCCCGAGTACCGTCCGGCTCTTCAATCAGTCCTTCGAATTCGCGTTCGATTTCGAGGCCGCACAGGGCTCGTTGTACGGATCCTGGCTGAACGCGAAATCCCGGGTTGGTCGGGCCGATGACTGCCTCGTTGGAGACGAGATGCTCTTCGACAAGGATTTTCCCGCGCGGCGCGAGCAGTTTGACGACCGTGGACAACAACGTGTTGTCGACGTATCGGATCATCAGAATGAGATCGTAAGGTCCTACTAGCTGTACGCAGCGTTCAAGATCGTGTGTAAGCCAATGAATGTGCAGGTCCATGCTATCTGCACGTTGAGTGGCTTGTTGAATTGCGATGTCTGATATGTCGATCGCGTCGACGTCAAATCCCAAAGTTGCAAGATGAATGGCATTGCGACCTCTTCCACAAGCGAGGTCAAGCGCGCTATGCCCCGTAAGCGCGTCTTGCCAGTCGAGCAAAATAGCGCTGGGGTGCTCACGGAATTGGTACGCGCCTGCACGGTAGCGGTCGTTCCAGCGTCGACGATCCTCTTCGCTCACCGTCGCACCCGGCGGTGTCTCAACGAATTTCGTGCAGACGTCCGGGATCGTGCGACACCGGCAGTCCGCGTACGAGTGTTGCGGTGAAACGGGTCGATCTGCGGTCTATGTTGCACTAGGCCTGAGCGCTTGTTCGAGCCCGCCCTGTTGTCGACGATCACAGATCGTCTCAACTTCGATGTCCAACGGCGTGATTTCGACGGGACCCATAACGGGCATCTTGTATGTGCCAGAGCGTGACCGACCGAGTCGGACGGGCTTACCTGCGTTGACGCTGACCACTTTCATCACTAGGCGATACTGCAGAATTCTTGGGGATAAAAAAACTCGAAACCGTGCATTTCGGCATAGCGTTTATCGACCTCGGTGTCGCCAATATGGATATAACGGTCAAGGTGCTGGAAATTTGATCGGGTCTCATCGAGACGATGTTTCTGCGCCACGAAATGGACGGGAATGCCGTGTTTTTCCCACATTGTGCGTTGTTCAGCGATCACTCGATCCGATGCGCTCCCAACGATGCACCCGCGGTTAATGAGTTCGCGAACTTGGGTTAGCGTGATGGGGCCGGCGGGATCACCGATCTCCAGTGTGCCGTCGATGTCCAAACTGAAAAGTATCCGCGCACCCATGCACCCAGCACCATATAAGGCCTATTAACGCGTTGTTCGAAGACGCCCCCAGCCTTTTTACGCCCGGTTTACTCGTCTTCGACGATGACGGCGGTGCCGGTCGCAAGCAATTCGGCGGCTCCTTGCATCACCATCGAGGTCGTGAAACGGGTGGCGACGACGGCGTTGGCCCCAAGTTGCTCGGCGGCTTCGATCATTCGGTCGACACTCTGCTCGCGGGACTCGGCCATTAACTTCACGTACTCCGAGATTTCGCCACCAACAAGTGCGCGAAAGGCCGCCTTAATATCTTTACCGACATTACGGGCCCGTACGGTGTTACCGCGCACCATACCGAGGGACCTGACGATCCGCTTACCTCCAATCGCTTCGCTGGTTACGACTAGCATTTATATCTCCACGTCTTTGTACTTATCTGTCTTACGTTCGATCAAACGTTGTCGCAAGACGGATATCAACAGAAATGCCAGGCCAAGATAAATTGCGCCGACGATGAGTTTCACTAAAAGCGGCACGTCGGGAGTGTAGACCCACTCGAAGATCGCGACGCCGCCGCCTATGACAATTCCGCCGATCAACAGGAGCCAGCCGATGCTGCTCGTTGATCGAACCATAGTGTCTTGCATGTGTTTTTCCTGATGCCAGATGTCTTTATCGATGCCGATTCTTAATGCGCCGATCATACATTAAGGGTCTATTATCTCACGATTCTAACGGGAGTTACGTGATATGTCGGACGGCCCGCTGCTTATTGTCGACTGTGATCCGGGTCACGATGACGCGCTTGCCTTGGGGCTCGCACACGTGCACGGCAATGTGCTTGGGATTACCTCTGTATCCGGCAATGCGCCGCTCGAGGACACAACCCGGAACGCCCTTGGGATGGCCGCGCTGTTGGGCAGTTCTGCTGAGGTATACCGTGGCGAAGCTCGTCCTTTGATGGGAGAACCTCGCCATGCTGGAGGCGTCCATGGTAGGGGTGGCCTTGGTCGGGTCGTACTGCCGGAGCACAATCGCGTACCGTCGAAGCTGCATGCGGTTGACTACTTAATCGAGACGACGCGGAAACATTCGAATGTATGGTTGGTTCCTATCGGACCGTTGACCAATATCGCGCGAGCGATCGAACGGGACGCAATGCTGGCGAGTAGAGTTGCGGGTATTTCCTTGATGGGCGGCAGCGCGGGTGCGGGCAACGCCACCGCGGTGGCGGAGTTCAATATTTGGGCCGACCCAGAGGCCGCGGAGATCGTTATGGCCTCTGGCGCTCACATTCGAATGTGCGGTCTTAACCTCACCCGTCAATGGCAATCCGACGATACGATCGCCGCACGCTTGAAGGAAAGCGGATCCGTCAAAGCGCAAGTTGGCGCCGCCATTTTGGACGATATCCATGATCGAATGGATTCGTTGGGTCGTGGCCGCCGTTCTGCGTTGCATGACCCATGTGCCGTACTGGCGGTGACGCACCCCGAGCTACTGCATTTCGAGCGACGGCACGTGACTGTCGAGACCGAGGGAGTTTATACGCGGGGGATGACCGTCGTCGACGAACGCCCGACTCCGGGGATTCCCGAAGCCAATGTCGAGGTGGGATACCAAATTGATTCGAAGTCCGCGATGGAACTGCTGCTGAATGCGTTTGAACGGGCGTAAAACTAAGCCGGTGTCGCCGCTTTCAAGAAGCTAATTACTACGTCAACCGTACCGTCTTTATCTGGATTCTTCCATTCTTCGATCAAAGTCGCATTCGGGGCCAGTTCCGCAAGTTCGCGGGAAATGACCTCGGGGTGGTAGGGGTCTGAACCCATGAGCACAAGCATTGGTACGGTGCAGGCGGCGACGAAATCTCGATCAACGTTGTACAAAAAATCCCCGTCGTACATATTGCTTCTAAAGGCGTGCCAATCGTCGTTGTTGGCTTCGGGGTGCTGATCCCTAATTGCGTCAGCCCAGTTGTCGAACATGGCGTAGAAGAGATCGCGGTTGTCGTCAGAGCCGATTGATTGTTGCAGTACGGCGGCTGCGACGCGTTCTCGATGGGCTTTGATCACACCAAAACAGTAGGGCCCGCCAATGCAGCCACCCAGTACATGCGCTTGGTCGATGTTCAGGTGGTCGAGCAACGCGACATGATCTTCGGCGTAACTGTGCCATCCATCGTTGCCCGATACCGGAGCCGAAGAGGCACCGGCATTGCGCTGGTCCATGGCGATCACTTTAAAGTGTGGGCTTAGGGTTTTTACGGGATCCCACTCAGCGTTTGACCAAAACGAAGCCGCCGAGAGCATCCCACCGGGCGCGAAGAGTAGGATAGGAAAGCCCTCGCCATGAATTTCGTAGTGGATGTTGACTTGGTCGCGTTGAAATATCGGCATGTTGGTTCCGTCGTGTGTTGAACTAGTTTAAGTCAAGTCGGTCGAATCGCCGGGGGATACGTACCCTTCAGGTTGCTCGTAATCCTCATTCGCGAAGAACTTTTCCATTTGGTTCATGAGAAAGGCGCGGGATTCAGGATCCATCATCGAGAGTTGATGTTCATTGATAAGCATTGTTTGCAGCGCTTGCCATCGCCCCCAGGCTTCCGCTGAAACATGTTCGTAAATATCTTCCCCCACGGGACCTGGAATTGGCGGCGAGGCGAGCCCCGGCAATTGCTTGCCAAGCTTGCGGCAGATGACCAGGCGGGTCATAACGCTCCCTTGCTCCCTATTCCGGCGAGCAGTTTAACGGCAACTGTCGAGAGCCCAAACTCCGCATTGGCGCTCGGATGATGCCAGCGTAAAACATGAGTCGCAGCGAGCTCAGTGCAGGACGCATGCAAGAAGATGTAGATGGGCTCGATGTCCAGCTGATAGTGACTGAATGCATGCCGGAATTTCGATCCGGAGCGCGTTTTCGCGATCATTGTGGTTGGGAGACCGATGTCCTCACTGAATGCCGAAACCGTTGTCTTTTGAGGATGCTGAGGCGGTGACCACAGCGAGGCCCAAACCCCGCGCGGAGGTCTTTTTTGTAGGAGGCACGCTCCTTGTTCATTAATGACCATGAAAAATCGAGCGCGTTGTACGCGCAACGGTCGGCGCTCAATGACGCTTGGGTAATCGTTTTCTCTACCCTGCCGATGTGCCTTGCATTCGGTGGCTAAAGGGCAGACGGGGCACCTGGGTTTGGAACGGATACAAACGGTGGCCCCAAGATCCATGATGGCCTGTGTATAGACGTCAACTTGCGTTGTCGGGGTGTTGGCTTCCGCGTGCGCCCAGAGTTGTTTCTCGGTTTTGGCGATACCCCGTTTTCCACTGATCGTGTAAAAACGCGACAGCACGCGACGGACATTGCCATCCAAAATAGTGGCAGTTCGTCTGAAAGCAATCGCTACGATCGCGCCCGCGGTGGATCGGCCGATACCGGGCAGCGCGGTGAGTGAGTTCACGTTGTCTGGGACCCGACCGCCATGGTTTTCGATGATCTTGATTGCCGCCATATGAAGGTGCCGCGCGCGCCGGTAGTAACCCAGCCCGGTCCAGTATTTGAGTACTTCGTCCTCGCTCGCCTTGGCGAGTCGGCGTACGCTGGGGAAACGAGTTAAGAAACGGTTGAAGTAAGGCGCGACGGTGGATGCTTGGGTTTGTTGGAGCATCACTTCGGACACCCAGACCCGGTACGCCGTTTTGTTTCGCTGCCAAGGTAGGTCCTTGCGTCCGTTTTGACGCCACCAGTGGATCAGGGTTTGCGCGAACTCAGTCAATGTGGATTGTGGTTATGGAAACTCGCGTCTCGGAGCTGAGGTTGGCATGATGCGCCAAAATGATGGAACCAAAAAGACACCTTGCATGCGAAGATTAGGACGTAACTTTCTTTCTCGTTTAATGCACGGCAAGCAACGGTATTTGTATGAGTGATGTCGGAAGCTGGGAGCCTGACGAACCGGCGCTTTCTGATGCGCACCGGAAGATACTTGATGTCGCGATCAAAGCCTTGGATCGTCCCCAGCTCGGGCTCTCTGCCGAGCAGCAGGACTCGATTCGCCAAGCCGTTCGCGCGTCGACGGAGTCCTGGAGAGACTTTGCCCAAGAGCAATCGTCAGCGGAGATCACAAATTGGATCAGAGCATTGACGCGGGCAGAGATGATGTTATCGGGGTTTGAATTGGGAGCCCGTTCCCCTGTGATTGCCCTCGTCCGGTTGCTGAAGCAACGCGGTGAGTACCCGGACGATCTAACCGAATGGGTGAAGGCAAATACCGACAATCGATTCCTGCCGTACGGTAGTCTGTTGGATCGACTGTAGCGGTAGAACCCCGGATAATTGCGATCCGAAAAAAAACGTAGGCGAAATAATTGTGGCGCGTAATGGCTCGGTCTCCCGTGACACGTTGGAGACCAAGATAAGCGTCGTTCTGGATATCGACGGATCCGGACGATCGAAACTTTCGGCGGGCTTGCCCTTCTTCGAGCACATGCTCGATCAATTAGCACGTCACGGCCTGATCGACTTAGAAATTCAGGCGTCCGGGGACATAGAAGTTGATGCGCACCATACGGTGGAAGATGTCGGCATCACACTGGGCCAGGCGCTCGCGCAAGCGGTGGGTGACAAACAAGGGATTAATCGTTACGGACATGCATACGTGCCCCTCGACGAGGCATTGTCCCGTGTCGTCATTGATTTCTCGGGGCGGCCTGGTCTGACCTTTAACGTCAAATTTGTTCGCCCGAGGGCTGGCGACTTTGACGTAGACCTTCTACGCGAATTCTTTCAGGGGTTTGCGAATCACGCGCAAGCGACTATCCACGTCGATTGCATCAGGGGCGAAAATGCCCATCACCAAGCCGAGACGATTTTTAAGGCGTTTGGGCGGGCGCTGAGAATGGCATTAGCGATCGACCCACGAGTCAAAGGCACTCCGTCGACTAAGGGATCACTATGACGCACTTTCGGGTGAACGAACGGTGATTGAGAATAGATTGAATGTTGGGTACGTCGGCTGAAACCAACAACTTTCGTCACGAGATACTCGGATGGGCTTGTCGTAAGGCGGCTCACTGGTACCAGCGTTGTTCCTTGAAGGGTAGGTAGTCGCTTTTCAAGAAATTGAAGGGTGATGTCGTGTGGGTGGGCAATGATGATGGCATAGCCGCGATCGTTTGCGATCACGATCGCTCGCCGAAAGGCAGCGTCAATGGCTTTTAATTGACGATTGTGATCGAGAAAAACGTCTCGACGTACGGCGGGAACACCCCAATCCGTCGCAACGCGCATCGCCACGGTGCGTGCGGTCGTGCGGCTGTCAAGAAAAAACAAGCCGTGCGAACTGATCACCGACATGAGTGCATTCATCGAAGGAACATCCTGAGTAAAACGGCTGCCTGTGTGATTGCTTACGCCCTTCACGCCGGGAATCGACTTGAGCGCTGCTTTGACCTCCCTCTTAATGTCCTCAGGCGACATGTTAAGGGTTAGCGTGCGAGCTGTTCGGATCGATTGGTTTTCGCTCTCGAGCGGTTGGTGTAGAAGGACGTCCATGCCAATCGCCTGAGCGTGTGCGGCAAGGGCCATCGCCTGCGGTGTGAACGGGAGGATCGCAATGCTGACAGCACTTGGTAGTGCGAGTACGCGGTCTCCAACATCGCGACTGTAGCCCATGTCGTCTATCACGATTGCGAGCTGGCCTGCGTACGCCGACAAGTGAAAGAACAAAGCGAGTGATGTCAGCACCAACCGGGTGCGATGCGGTAACGAAGATAACCGGTTTAACACGGTGTTTTACGAATCACGGATTGTCGATTCAACTAGGCGAAAAAACTCCATTTATTTGCCACCATTGGGCTAATGTACATGCTCACAAACGATGGTCGAGGGCTCTTCGAGACATCATGTCATTGCTTCGCTAGCCAAGCCAGTGGATTCGTTGGTTGACCGTTAATACGGATTTCAAAATAGAGTCCGTCTAGATCTTGACCCCCGCTCTGACCTGCGGAAGCCACGATCTCGCCGCTTTCCACCCAATCTCCGTTCTGTTTGACGAGTGAATCGCAGAATCCGTACAAGGACATTTGTTCGTTTCCGTGGTCGATGATCGTAAGGAGTCCGAACCCGCGTAACCAATCTGAAAATACAATTTGGCCGCGTCCGACCGCCGTCACCACCGAGCCGCTAGGAGCGCTCAAGTAAATACCCTCCCAGGAGAGTCGACCGCCTGCCCGGGGTTCACCGAAGCGATACGTCAGTCTCCCTTGCACGGGCCAATTGAGACGCCCTTTGGCGTTTGCGAAGAGTTTACCGTCTAAGTTCGAATCTCGTTTTACCAATTGCGCTAATAGCGCCTCAATGCGAACTCGGTCTTGTGCAAGCTTGTCACGGACTAACCCCTTGTCCTTGATCTCTTGAGACAGATTCGCGATGAGTTTCTTCCGCGCCAGCCGTTCTCCTTGCAACATTCCCAAGCGTTTTCTGAGATCTTCCTCCCGCTGTTCGAATTCAGCCCGTCGGCTTTCAAGTTCGGTCGAGGTCCTCTCCATCGAAGCAAGCGTAGTTCGGTATTCTTGAAGGACTTCTTTGCGGGCGCGAGAAAAATAACCGTGGTAACGGATCATGCGATCGAAGGTATGGGGGGTTTCTTGGAGTAGCAGTAGTTTGACGAAATCCTGACCCGACAATTTGTAGGCCTGACGCAAATGCACAGCGATTTTTTCGGCTTGTAACTGTCGCCGATCCGTTAAACGAGTTTGTTGACGCTGCAGGACCTCGATAGCGGTTTCCGTATTCGTCAAATTGGTTGACGCTTGCTTTATCGCAGTGATGATCTCCGAAATTGACGCGTCGGCTTCGCGTAATTTTGTCTGCACGCTATCGAGTCGAACGGCCGCGTCACCGAGCCATTCGTGCAATTGATTGAGTTCGGCGACAGTTCGATCGAGGTCAGTTTGGGAGGGTTTCGATTCTCCGGACTCGGGGACTGCACCAAGGGTGAGCGCGGTGAATGCAAGGGCTAAGCCCGCGCGAGGCCTGAGAGATTTCGTCAGCGTTGCCCCGGTGAATATATCAATGATCGCCACCGGATGGGCTGTTTAATTCCATGAGCAGAGAACGCCCGGTCATTTCGCCGGGTATCTCGATTCGCATAAGCGCTAACAAAGTTGGGGCGACGTCCGCCAGTGTTCCGTTGTCGGCCAATTGCTTGACGTTTCTTCCTATATAGACAAGCGGCACTCGTTCTGAGGTGTGAGCGGTGTGTAGTTGGTGGGTTGTTAGGTCGAGCATCCGTTCGACGTTGCCGTGATCCGCCGTAATAAGACACTGTGAGCCGGATTGTTCTACGGCTTTTTTGATGCGTCCAATGCAGTCATCTATGGTTGCCACGGCCTGTTTTGCCGCCGCGAAATCCCCTGTATGACCAACCATATCCCCGTTGGCGAAATTGCAGACGATAAAGTCGAACGAGTCTTCGTCTAGTACCCGAACCAGGTTATCGGTAATTTCGTGAGCGCCCATTTCCGGCGCTAAGTCGTAGGTCGCCACCTTTGGGGAAGGTATTAGGATCCGGTCTTCGCCTGGGTATGGCTGTTCCTGCCCGCCCGAGAAAAAAAAAGTTACGTGCGCGTACTTCTCCGTTTCCGCAATACGCAACTGCGTCTTGCCTAACTTGGAAAGGTGTTCGCCGATCGAATTGACAACGGATTGTGGTTCAAATGCGTGTCGAACGGATTGATCGTCGGCTTCTGAGCCCAAATCTGCAGCGTACTGAGTCATTGTCACAAAACGCCGTAGTTTGGGGTGGCTGTTTCGTGGGAACTGGCGAAAACGCGATTCAACGAAAGCCCGGGATAGCTGTCGTGCTCGATCTGCACGGAAGTTCATAAAAAGAATTACGTCGCCTGCCTTGATCGTGGTCCGATTTCCGATCAGCGTCGGCTGCACGAACTCGTCGGTTTCGCCCCTGGCGTAGGCGGCGTTGAGAGCTTTAAGAGGGTCTTCTGCGTGATACGGAGAGACCCCTTCGGCAAGCATCCGGTAGGCGGCCTCGGTGCGGTCCCAACGCTGATCGCGATCCATGGCGAAATACCGTCCGCAGACCGAACCGATCGTTCCTGTGCCTTCTTCGGCGAGCATTTTTTCGAATCGCAGCAGCGAGGACTCTGCGCTTTGAGGTGGCGTGTCACGACCGTCTAAGAATGCGTGAAGGATGACTTCAACTCTCCTTTGACGTGCCATTTGAATGATCTCGGCAACGTGATTTTCGTGACTGTGGACGCCGCCGGGTGACAGAAGGCCCATCACGTGTAATCGATGGCCGGACGCCATCGCGAAGGTATCTTCGAATACCGGATTTTGATTGAACGAATTGTCTTCAATTGCCTGATCAATTCGGGTCAGATCTTGAAAAATAGCCCTACCGGCACCGATGGTCATGTGCCCTACTTCAGAGTTACCCATTTGATCGGCGGGTAGACCGACGTCAATGCCGGAACCGGATATCAGGGTACGAGGGGCGGTAGCCCAAAGTTCGTCCCAGTGCGGCGTATGGGCCTGATGAATCGCATTATGATCCGGGGTTTCGCTGTGCCCCCAGCCGTCAAGGACAATCAGAACCGAGGTCGCCATGTTGGTGAAAAACCATGGTCGCGAGGTGGTATGAGTTTAACAAGAATAGCTAATGCTGGCTTATAATCCACGTGTCCGCATAAGTGGCGACTCGGGCTGGTGGTTGCCTCGCCGATCCCGAAGGAAGCCCTGGGAAGAATACGCATGGATCAGTTGCTTGGATTTGTTGTCGCTCACCCCTGGTTAGTTGGAGCATTTTTGTTGTTGCTTATTCTCTTCGTTCGCAATGAACTATCGCGCGGCGGACGTACGGTCAATGCTCAAGAATTGGTCAATATGGTCAATCGCGAAGGAGCCGTCGTCGTCGATGTGCGCGATTCGACAGACTTCAGGTCGGGCCATGTCGTTGGGGCGGTGAATATTCCCCATGCGTCCATCGCGGAGCGGCTCTCCGAGCTACAGCGTTATAGAGATAAGCCCGTGGTGGTGATGTGTAAAATGGGGCAGCACGCGGGTTCAGCGGGCGTCCACCTGCGCAAAGCGGGGTTTAGCAATGTCACCAAACTTCGCGGAGGCATTTCGGAATGGCGGGGTCAGAATCTCCCCCTGGTGAAGGGTTGAATTCGACGTGACCGAGGAAACCATCAACTTACAAATTGCAATCGAACGTATTTATTTGCGCGATCTCTCTTTTGAATCGCCGCGTGCGCCAGGCGTATTTCGTGAAGCGTGGCAGCCCGAAGTGCAAGTGGACATTAATACGCGGACCAACCAGCTGGACGAAAGCCGCTACGAAGTGGTGTTAAAGGTAACTTTGGACGCCAAGCTGGAAGGAAACTCGGTTGCCATTATCGAACTTGAGCAGGCCGGGATTTTTCGTGTGGAAGGTGGCGAAGACAAGGCGATTGAGCCTGTCTTAGCAGTGGCGTGTCCCAAGATGTTGTTTCCGTACGTTCGCGAGGCGATTGATGGAATGATGACTCGTGGGACCATGCCTCCGTTCATGTTAGCGCCGGTGAATTTTGACGCGCTTTTTGCACAGGCGCTTCAACAACAGCAGTCGGCCGAGTCAGGGGAACTGCTCAACTAGCGGAGTACCCCTCGGATCGTGATGGCCCCCGTATGTCCCGGGACAATTTCATTTCCCGCCGTCGAAGGCCAGCTGCCGCCACGCCTCGAAGAGACCGATCGCAACTGCATTGGCGAGGTTCAGACTCCTTGAGCTCTCCTGCATTGGGATGCGAACGGCGCGGCTTCCAAGGCGTTGGATGATTGTGTCGGGAAGGCCTCGGGTTTCCGGTCCGAACAGCAGACTGTCCCCTTTTCTATAGCGTACTTGGTCATACAAGCGGCTACCACGCGTGGAAAATCCGAACAAACGTGTTTCATCAGTTGTATCAAGAAATTCGTCGAAATTCTTGCAGAGCCGCACCTCAGCCCACTGATGGTAGTCAAGGCCGGCACGTTTTAGCCGACTATCGCTGAATTCAAATCCGAGTGGCTCGATTAGCGTCAGTGTGGCACCCGAATTGGCAGCGAGCCGTATGATATTGCCGGTGTTGGGAGGTATCTCTGGTTGAAACAATACGACGTTGAGCATGGAATTATTTTTGCGTTAAGGGGAACGGCCCGATCTAAGTTTCTGCACCTAATTCCGACAGTTTACGAGTCAGCGTATTGCGACCCCATCCAAGAAGTTTTGCGGCTTCTCTTTTACGCCCGTTTGTATGAGCCAGGGCTGTTTCGATGAGAACGCGCTCAAAAGAAGGAATCGCCGTGCCCAATACACCTTCGGCCCCCGCATCTAGTTTTTGCTTCACCCACGCCGCGAGGGCTAACTCCCAATCCATTTTTGGGGACTCTTTGTCGAGATCGGTCAGTTCTGGCGGTAGATCGGTAACCAATATCTCCCGTGCGGGAGCCATCACGGTGAGCCAACGACAGGTGTTTGCAAGTTGCCGGACGTTGCCTGGCCAGTCCAGCGTCTCAAATAACGCGATGACTTCTGTGCTGATCGTTTTTGGTTCAACGCCGAGTTCTTGGGCGGTGTCAGCGAGAAAATGGCTGACAAGGATAGCGATATCGGGTTTGCGGTCGCGTAGAGGTGGAACGTGTATGCGAATCACGTTAATTCGATGGTATAGGTCGTCGCGAAATCGGCTGTCTCGAACAAGAGACTCTAGATTTCGGTGGGTTGCTGTAATGATACGCACATCAACGCTGATATTGTGGCGCCCGCCGACTCGATAAAAACTTCCCTCTGAGAGCACGCGCAGTAAGCGAGTTTGCGCAGGCAACGGCATATCGCCAATTTCGTCGAGAAAAAGGCTGCCTCCATTGGCTTGTTCAAAGCGGCCGGCTCGCTGTTCAGTCGCACCGGTGAATGCTCCTCGCTCGTGTCCGAACAGTTCAGATTCGATCAGTTCACTCGGTATGGCAGCCATATTGAGGGCGACTAATGGGCCGGTGGCTCGAGGACTGTGATCGTGGAGGGCTCGGGCAACGAGCTCTTTGCCGCTGCCGCTTTCACCCGTGATCATTACGGTTGCCGTCGATTGCGTGAGGCGACCGATTGCTCGGAATACTTCTTGCATCGCCGGCGCTCGACCCACAATACCGTTGGCGGAAGGCTCTGCATCCAGCTCAATGGGATCTTGTCGTAGATGGGTTTGGTTTGCCGCACGCTCGACAGTGGCGACGATATCGTCGATGTCAAAAGGCTTAGCGATATATTCGAAGGCGCCGCGCTCAAATGACGTGACGGTTGTTTCGAGATCTGAATGCGCCGTCATAATAACGATCGGTAAATTTTCATACCGGGTGTTTACCTCGGATAAAATATCGAAACCATCGGTGCCGGGCATGCGGATGTCGGAGACGATCACGTTAGGTTGGGCGCTATTGAGCGCGTCGAGCAGTAGCTCGCCGTTCGCGAAATCTCGAGTAGAGAATCCGGCCTTTTCAAATGCGCGCTTGAGCACCCAACGAATGCTATCGTCGTCGTCGACGACCCAAACGATTAGATTAGCCATGTGTGGGTTGCTTGAGCGGTAAGTACATCTGGAACGTCGTCAACCCAGGAGCGCTTGTGCAGTCAATGATTCCATGGTGGTGATCGACAATCGCATGAGTTAGCGCTAAACCCAGGCCATGACCGTTGGCTTTACTAGTAATCATAGGAAAGAAAATTTGATCCATGATATCGAGTGGGATCCCCGGACCGTTGTCACTAATCGCAATCCTGATGGCTAGTGGATGAATCCGCTTCCCAATCGTGAATCTGTGCACGACGCTTGTCGTTAAGGTAATGACCGGGCTAGTGGTTGCCTCGAGTGCGGCACGGGCATTTCGTGCGATATTTAGGGTTGCTTGGACAAGTTGCTCGGAATCCGCTTCAAGATCCGGGACGCTAGGATCGTAATCGCGCACAAATTCGACTGCTGTATCGCCGCGATTGGTTCCCCTTATAGCAGCGCTCTCTAGCGCAATCACGCGCTCCAGGATCTGGTGAATATTGACCTGGGTGAACGACGGCGCTTTGTTCGGGCCGAGCAGTCGGTCGACCAAATTACACAGTCGGTCGACCTCACTCATAATGACCGCGGTGTATTCGTGTTGTTCAGTCGAAAGCTCCGCCTGTAATAGTTGAGCCGCTCCGCGGATGCCCCCGAGGGGGTTTTTTACTTCGTGCGCAAGACCACGAACAAGTTCTCGAGTCGTGCGTTGAGCTGTGCGGTTTTGATCTTCGCGATTAATTTTTTTGAAGCGGTCCAGTGGTTCGATTTCAATGAGCACACGTCCATTCTGTAGTGGTGAGATGGAATAGTTTGCCGTGATTTTTTCTCCTTTCGACGTTATCAGTAATGGCGTTTCTCTCTTCGTAAACGGCTGATCGGAGGCGAGGTTCGTTCTCAATGTCGATGCCGCTAGATGTGGATCTTTGAACAAGCTGGAAAACGAGGCTCCCAACGACCGGGATAGGCTCTGACCACATAGCGATTGAGCGGTTTGGTTTAGGTAAAGCACAGACAATTCCTCGTCGAGAACAATGACCGCCACTTTAAGATGGTCAAGAATGTTGTTTGAGTCGATTATCACGAATACTTTAAGCCAGATGCCCCCTAACAGCGCAAAAATTGGAAGCGTTAAAGGGAATAGCGCGAATAAATAACATCGTCATATATGTAATTCGTTGGGTGAGGCCTTGCCTATCAGTTAAGAGGTCAAACGTGCACTAAAATAGAGCAGCATGGACGCCCCGTCAATATTGCTTAAAAGGTGCACCAAAATGATACATTAGGGACTTTCAGCATAGCCGGAGACTGGAACCAGCGTAACGATTGGACTCACCTTCGCTATCAACCGGATACGCGGATGACGAGTTGGATATCGTGATTTTCATGTCTAGTTTCGAGCACGGTGTGGCCATGCACGCGGCACCAAGCCGGAATATCTTCGAGCGACCCAGGATCTGTAGCAAGAACCTTGAGAATCGTTCCGGGAGTCAACTGTTTGACTCTCTCCTGCATACGAATGACGGGGAGGGGACAAAGAAGTCCACGCACATCGACAATCTTGAGCGGTTGGTTAGGAGCCGACATGCCAGCTAGGTTCGAGTTCGTTCGGCGCCATGGGGGTCACCTCGATATCGCGAGTTAGACCGGTTACGGACGCGACCGTCACCAACAGCTTGTCAGCGGCCCTTCCTTGACTGTATCGAGCCAGAATGCGTGCGGCGAGTTCGATATCAGTCGTCGTCGGGTTACCGTCGAGCAGCGCGAGTGGACCGGGATAGTCGGTAACAGCAAGGTGAGTGAACTGATTGCGATAACCGGCTAAGAATCGATTTTCACCCTCCTCGCGACCGATAATTAGCTTGAAGTGAGGCCTTGGGCGTATATGTCGACCAATTTTAAGTAGCATGATGTCGTCCAACTGGTAGTCCCTGGAGTCTCGAGCCTCCCAGAGGTCCCGGAGTTTGTTTGAATACGTTTCATCGGTGAGGAAACAACATCCGCCCGCAGGCTGTGCATAGTCGCTAAAACCAAATTTTTCCGCGAGTTCCATTTGTGGTTTCCTGCTACGCCCGTGAAACCCGAATAATTGGTCGCGGTTTACCCAACCTTCCCGTTCCGGAAGAGTTGGCGGCAGGTTGAGTGCGCACAGCGGCCGTAGAAGTCTGTCGTTGGCGCCGGACTCCTTGGCAATGATCGGCATCGTTTCCCGCCGTTGGGATTTAGGTCGTTGGCCGATCACTTCGCCTGTCAAAACGAAATCGAAATCCAGATCGTCTATCAGTCCAAGTTCCAGAGTTTTACCTACCATGAAGATTTTGCAGTCGAGACAAGGGTTAAGGTTCTGGCCGTAGCCGTGTCGGGGATGCAAAACAACGTCTTTGTAGTCCTCGGAGATGTCGATAACGTGTAATTTGATACCGAGTTGTTCTGCCACCCACAACGCATTGTTGCGTTTGGGCTTTTTGTGCTTGCGATCGCGAATCGCGTGGGTATGCCCTTCGACGCAAAAACCAGTAAAAAAGTTGACCCCTTCTACATGAATGCCTTGTTCCTGTACGACGCGTGCGGCGAGCATCGAGTCGAGTCCACCCGAAATGAGTGCGACAGCTCGGCGTTGAGGTCGAGGGATCGAGCGCATGAATGGTATTTTACGCGAAATTCTTAGTTGGTCGGTCGATTGAAAGCAGTACTACAACGTGTAACCAAAGCTCGGGTGTCGGTGGCGGGCGAAACCGTCGCCAAAATCGGTTCAGGATTATTGATTTTTCTAGGCGTCGTCCGAGGCGATACGAAAGAAACGGCCGAATGGATGGCACGCAAGACTCTCTCGATCCGTATATTTGCCGATGGGGGTCAAGCCATGAACCGTTCTGTAATCGATGTCGCTGGAAGTTTGTTGGTGGTCTCTCAATTTACGCTAGCCGCAGAAACTCTGCGTGGAAACCGGCCGAGCTATAGCTCGGCCGCAGAGTCTGCCGACGCTGAACGGTTATACGAGCACTACGTCGAGACGTTGCGGCGCGAAACGAATCAAGTCGAAACAGGATCGTTTGGTTCTGATATGCGGGTTGCGCTAGAAAATGATGGGCCGGTTACGATTCTTCTCGACCACGCGTAGCGAAACGAGACAGGAAGATTCCAAGTTCGAATAGCGCCCACATCGGGATGGCCAACAGAACTTGGGAGATCACGTCAGGAGGCGTTAAAAGCATGCCGATAAAGAAGCATCCTACCAACACATAAGCTCGTTTCTTTGCCATGGATTCAGGCGAAGCGAAACCTGTCATGACCAACAGAACCGTAGCGATGGGGATTTCGAACGCCAACCCGAAAGCGAGGAACATCTTGACGATGAAATCTAGGTAGGGACTGATGTCCGTCATCCACGTTACGAATGGCATATTGACGCTCGCAAAAAAACCGAACACCAACGGGAAGACGAGGTAATAGGCGAATGCGGTGCCTAAGTAAAAAAGCGCAATACTGGAAACAAGCAACGGAGTTGCAAAGTGTTTCTCACGTAAGTAGAGACCAGGGGCGATGAACCCCCAAGCCTGGTGGAGAATCACGGGCATCGCAAGAAAAATAGCCGCCAGGATCGCCAGCTTGAAGGGCGTTAGAAAAGGCGACGCGACGTCGGTTGCGATCATCGTGCCACCTTCGGGAAGATGCACCAGCAACGGCGTGGCGATGAATTCAAAGATGAGCGTATTAAAGTAGAAAGTCGGTATAAAAAGCAGGCCAACGACTATTAGTGATTTGAGGATACGGCTACGAAGCTCGAGCAGGTGTGAGAGAAAAGGTCGTTCATCGTTGTCGACCGCCTGATCGTGGTTGGCTGCGGATTTTTCGGTCTCAGGATTGGTGGCCTCGTCAGCCACCGGCGGTTGCCCCCTCTTTATCGTCTGTGGTGGTGTCAGAGGTTAGCTGCCGCGCGATGGGATCGATAGAGTCTGTAACCCCATCCATTTCGGTCTTTACATCCTGTTCCAAGCGGTTGATTTCTTCTTTGATCTGTTCGTCGTGCAATTGACGACGAATATCGTCCATGCCGACTTCGTGTTCTATTTCAGTTTTGACGCTGTAATAGCTCCGTCGTAATCGACCGAACCAAAGTCCTAGCGTTCGAATTGCGGTGGGTAAACGCTCCGGCCCGAGCACCACCAACGCGACGGCGCACACAAGCACGAGTTCCGGGAACGCAATATCAAACATTCGTATCCTGTTTGGGCGTATCGTCGGAGTCGGCTTCGCTGGAAACATTTTCCACGTTGCCTGTAGCTGCCGAATCAGTGCTGGCTTTCTCCTCGTCGTTGTTGTCGGACAGCGCGGATCGAAAGCCTTTGATAGCGCTACCAAGGTCGGGGCCTAAGTTTTTAATTCGTTTGGCACCGAAAAGAACAATGACGATCGCAAGTACGATCAGTAATTCTGTGATACCGAAAGACATAACAATCTCCCTCTCGTTATACGAGTGACCGATCATTATAGACCCCTGGCGCAAACGTTATTGGGTCGTGGAAAGACCGACCGGGGCGGTAAATTAACCGCGGCCCACCAGAACTGAACCTACCAAAGTCGCGGCAATACCCGCGGTTGCGGTCATGTTATCTCCGCCTATGGCGATCACCTCCATGAACGTATCCCAAAGTAACCCCAAACCCGCAACCACTAACACCGCGCCAGCGACGCGGGCGCGTCGTCGTCGTCGTCGTTCCGAAAGTAGCGCCGAGGTGAGATTTTCCATAGCTTTTTTTTGTTCGACCGCGAGACGTCCCAGCTCGGGCAATTGACGCGATCCCGCTATGAGCAGCTCGGGAATGCGTGGAAGGAGCTCTATAAGCCCGGGACCTTGATCTATTACCGTTTTGAGTATGGCTCCAGGACCGTAATGTTCACGCGTCCATTTTTCCATGAAGGGTTTTGCCGTTGCCCATAAATTGAGATCTGGGTATAGCTGTCGTCCCAGGCCTTCGATGTTCAATAGAGTTTTCTGCAACAACACCAATTGCGGTTGGACTTCCATGTCGAATCGACGAGCAGCCGAGAAGAGGGCGATTAAAAAGGATCCAAACGATATCTCTGCCAGGGGGCGCTGAAAAAAAGGTTGACACAACTGCCGAATCGTCGATTCGAATTCGCGCGCATCGGTCTTAGCGGAGATCCAACCGGACTCAGTGTGGAGTTTTGCGATCTCAGCGTAGTCTTCGTTGAAGAAAGCGACGATATTCCGCGCGAGGTAGGCTTGGTCCTCTTTGGTCAGTTGTCCGATGATGGCGCAATCGACAGCGATGTAGCTGGGGTTGGCCGGATCGGAAACGTCGACGAAAATGTTTCCAGGATGCATGTCGGCATGAAAAAAGTTGTCGTTGAATACTTGTAAAAAAAAAGTTTCGACGCCGCGCTCGGCTAATTTTTTAAGATCTGTCCCACACCTGCGTAAAGTTTCGAGGTCCGATATCGGCACGCCCTTAACCCGCTCCATGACGAGGACGTTCACAGAAGACAAATCGTCGTAGATCTTCGGTACGTACAACAAAGACGACGTTTCAAAGTTTCGTCGTAACCGGACCGTGTTTGCCGATTCCCGCAATAAATCGAGTTCTGCAAGGATGGTTTTTTCGTAATCCTCAACGATGCGAATCAAATGCAATCGGCGGGCATCGGAAAAAAAACGTTCGAGCAACTTTGCCAATGCGAGGATGAGAGCTAGGTCTTTTTTAATAACGCCTGCGATACCGGGCCGTATGACTTTGACGACAACCTCTTCGCCGCTGGTCAGGGTGGCTTCATGCACTTGTGCAAGTGACGCGGAGGCGAGGGGTTGCTCCGAAAAAGTCGCGAAAGAGTCTGTAACAGGTCGGCCGATCTCCGTTTCGATCTTGGCAATCGCCATCGCACTTGGGAATGGTGGGACCCGGTCTTGGAGGCGCGCGAGCTCATCGGCGTATTCTTCGGGCAATAAATCTCGTCGCGTCGAGAGGAGTTGTCCAAACTTGATGAACACGGGTCCAAGGCGTTCGATAGCAAGCCTGCATCGTTTTGCTTCTGAGGTCTGGGGAGTAGGAAGCAATGACGTGGGGAACAGATGCCGTGTCCAATGGTCGATTTGTAATGCATGTGGAATCGTGTCCAGCCGAAACCGCAGCGCAGTTGCGAGAATCTGTATTCCTCGACGTAGCGGAATCAACTCTCTTCTGCCTCTTTGAGACGTTTTTGTAACGCTTCAACGGCCGATGTTAATTCTTCGATGGAAGATTTGAGTTGGTCGATCTCGGCTCGGTTTGCGGCACCGGCAGTACGGCGGGTGACCTCGTTTGCCACGCCCTCGACTGCCGATCGCATCGCGCCCACTCCTACTTCGGCGGCAGAGCGCATCTGATCGGTTAATTGTTGCGCCTCCAGCGCCGGCTTGAATACGCGTCGAAAGTCTTCCAGTAACGTCAAATCACCGTCAAGCGAGACCGCATCGGTCTGTTTTCCCAACATGACTTCAAAGATTCCCGAAATCGAACCGCTTACCTTTAGGTCTGGGGTAGGATCAATATTCCCGAAGACTCTTGCCTTACCCCCGGTGAATCGAAATGACAAATTCAACCCGGTCGCGTCAATCACTATGCACTTTTCGTCGAGCCTCTCGATGGCTTCTCTGGCGCCGTCGTCGAGGCTGTTTTTGGCGCGCAGTAAGGCTTCAATCGCGGCGGCAGTGGTGGATTCAATGAGGGTCATTTTTCAGCTCGATGAATGGCGACTAAGCCGCCCAATAAATTTTCGTAACGAACTTCACGGAAACCGGCGTCCGCGATTATGCAGTTTAGTTCCGATTGATTCGGATGTACGTCTATCGACTCTATTAGGTAGTGATAGGGCGCGGAATCCCCGGTGATCAGTTGACCTGCGATGGGCCAAGACTGCTGATAAAACCTGTAGGCTCTTTTCAGCAAAGGGTGGTTTGTCTTTGAAAACTCGAGAATGACGAGGATTCCACCAGGTTTTAAAATACGGTGACACTCGGTCAGTGCGCAGTCCTTATTCGTCATATTGCGTAAACCAAATGCGATAGTAATTGCATCGAAATAGCAGTTCGGAAAAGGTAACTTTTCAGCATCTGCGACCGTCGTTTGAATCCATGCATAACCTGAATCGATGAGCTTATCGCGACCAACATGGGTCATTGATTCGTTGATGTCCGCGAGAATTACTTGGCCTTGGTGACCGACCACATCGGCTAGAAGCCCGCAAAGATCGCCTGTACCACCAGCGACATCGAGGACCTTTGATCCCGGTCTTAAGGAAGTGGTCTCGATGGCGATACGCTTAAAAATTCGGTGGAGTCCAAACGACATCACGTCGTTCATGACGTCGTAACGATCGGCGACAGTTCGAAAAACATTTCCCACGCGTCGGGTTTTTTCGTCAGGCTCGACGAAATCGTAGCCGAAATTCACTCGATCCTCGTTCACGATGCGACCTCTGGTTTCCACTGTCCGACGGGAATCGTCGGCAATCGGGACGCATTAGCTGACCGCAATTCAACAATATATTTTTGCCAGTATTGTTCTTTGTGACGGGATAGGTCTGCGAGGTAGTCCCAAGAATAGATGCCGGTGTCGTGTCCATCACTGAAAACAATTCGTAGCGCATAATTCCCAATCGATTCCATTGAATCGATGGCGATGTGTTTCTTTCCCGTTTGTAGCTTCCGTTCTGACTCGGAATGGCCGCGGACCTCGGCTGACGGCGAGTACACCCGTAGAAGTTCTGCCGGTAAAAGCGAGTCGAAGCCATCGGCATAACAAAGTTCGAGCGTTCGGGACGCAGCGTGGTACGTGATCGATTGGGGGTTCACGGGCTCACCTACAAGATGTACCGCGACAGATCTTGATCGGTAACCAAGCTCTCCAAGTGGTCGTTAACGTAGGCCACGTCAACGTGGAGTGAATTGGTTGTATCCCCGGCGCTGAACGAAACCTCGTCCATCAAACGCTCCATGACCGTGTGCAACCTGCGTGCACCAATGTTCTCTGTATTTTCGTTTACCTGCCAGGCGAGCTCAGCAATTCGCGTTAGCGCTTCCTCAGTGAAGGTAACCTCGATTCCTTCGGTGCCAAGCAACGCAACGTACTGTTCGACGAGAGACGCGTCTGGCTCCGTAAGGATTCGATTGAAATCCGACGGCGTTAGTGGGTGCAGCTCCACGCGAATTGGTAAACGTCCTTGAAGCTCGGGTATAAGGTCGGATGGTTTGGCTAGATGGAACGCGCCTGAGGCGATGAAGAGAATGTGATCGGTACGGATCATCCCGTATTTAGTCGAAACCGTGCAGCCTTCAATAAGCGGCAATAGGTCTCGCTGGACGCCCTCGCGCGAAACGTCGGCACCGACGTGATCAGACCTCCGGGTGACTTTGTCAATTTCATCTAAGAAGACGATGCCTGTTTGTTCCACGGCGTCAACGGCCTGGGTCTTGATCTCGTCTTCGTTCACCAGCTTTATTGCTTCTTCTTCACGGAGACGACGATAGGCGTCGCGTATTTTTAGCCGGGCACTCTTTGTTTTACCTGTGGGCAGACTCGAGAACATATTTTGCAACTGGCTGGTCATTTCCTCCATTCCTGGTGGCGCCATGATCTCCACACCTATTTGTGCGGTCTCAACATCAATTTCTATTTCACGATCATCGAGTTCTCCTTCGCGAAGTTTTTTTCGAAATTTCTGCCGGGTGTCTGAGCCCTTTTTCTCGCCGTTGTCATCACTCGGCGTCGTTCTTGGTTCCGGCAAAAGTGCGTCGAGAATCCGCTCCTCGGCCGCGTCGTCGGCTCGGTGCTGGACCTTTTCCAGCTCGGTTTCGCGCAACATTTTCACCGCCATGTCTGCAAGATCGCGGACGATCGACTCGACATCTCTGCCGACATAGCCGACTTCAGTGAATTTTGTTGCTTCAACTTTCATGAAAGGAGCGTTGGCAAGTCGCGCTAGTCGTCGGGCGATTTCGGTTTTACCGACCCCCGTTGGACCGATCATTAAGATGTTCTTTGGAGTGACCTCCTCCCGTAAATCCTCGTTAAGTTGCATACGGCGCCAACGATTGCGCAAGGCGATCGCGACCGCTCGCTTAGCGTTGTCCTGGCCCACGATGTGGTGGTCGAGTTCGTGGACGATTTCTCGAGGAGTCATCATGATTTAGCGTCTAGAGTCTCGATGGTGGTTGAGTGATTGGTGTAAACGCAGATCTCGGCAGCGATCGCCAGCGCCCTGGAGACGATCTCTTCAGCATTCAATTCGGTGTTATCGAGCAAAGCCTTGGCTGCAGCTTGAGCATAAGGACCACCCGAGCCAATGGCGATGAGTCCGTCTTCGGGTTCTATCACATCGCCGTTGCCGCTGATGATGAGCGAGGATTCTTCATCAGCAACAGCCAGCAAAGCTTCGAGTCGACGCAGCGCCCGGTCCGTACGCCAGTCTTTTGCTAATTCGACAGCAGCCCGAGTGAGGTTACCCTGATATTTATCCAAGTTAGCCTCGAACCGTTCGAATAGGGTAAACGCATCGGCCGTACCGCCGGCAAAGCCTGCGATCACCCGGTCCTCAGATAAGCGCCGGACTTTCCGGGCATTGCTTTTCATGATCGTGTCGCCTAGTGAGACCTGACCATCACCCCCTAGTGCCACTTTGCCTGGTCGACGAACAGATACAATGGTCGTACCGCGAAATTGTTCCATGAGAGCCTATTAATTGACGGGGTCCATCCATAGTGGGGAGCGAAACCGCGAAATTCAACCGTCACGAGGAGGACGCTCGAGTACCAGCGCCGATATTTTCTTGGTTCTGAGCGCAGACATGGCCTTGCGGGTTTCGCGCCGGGATGTATACGGTCCCACCAAGACGCGAAACCATCTATCTTCGCCGACCAGGCTCACCTCAGAGGTGGTTGCCGCAAATCCCGCCAAGATCAGCTCTGCGCGCAGCGCGTCGGCTTCGTCTTGTTTACGAAATGATCCTGCCTGAAGCAAATATTCTTTTGCGACCGCACTTTTTGTAGCACTCATTTCATAAGGGTCGGTATTCACTGCGACGTCGTTCGTGGGAAGTGTTTCCCAGAATTCGTAGCGCGTGGGTGACGAGTCTGGTCCAGGCGCGTTGTCGGTAGGCTGTGAACTAGTTGCAGAGCCCGGGATGAGCGATGGAACTAGCGAAACGCCTATCGTACCCAAGATCCCGACCGCGATACCGGCGAAAAAGGACTTGGTGCTAAAGCCGGTGAGTTTGGTTCGACGACCTGTTCGAGCTGATCCTCGTGCGCGACTTTTACGTTTCTGAGCATTGACGGTCATGTGGCAACCATACTATCGATCGGAGATCGTGGTTGAACAAAATTAGAATGTGTCGATAGGGTCGACATCGATGGACCAACGGACCGAATTCTGGCTTGGTACTTTGCTCTCGACAGCTTCGAGCGCGCGCTGTATCTCCGACCTGCGACGCGAGACCAACAAGGCCTGATGACGAAAACGACCGCTTTTTCTCGCGAGAGGTGCTGTGACGGGTCCCAACGCTTCAATGTCAAATGTTGCGACGATCGCAAGGAGCTGGAGGAGAAAGGTCTCGGATTCGTTAGAGTTCGATGCGTCTGCGCGAAGCATCGCCATGACGGTGAACGGCGGCAATTGGGCGAGTCGCCGGTGCTGCATTTCGGTCTTTGTAAAACCGTCGTACCCGTACTCTGTTAGCGCCACAAGATTGGGATTGGCCGGGTCATAGGACTGTATCCAAACCTCGCCAGGTCTTTCAGCACGCCCGGCGCGACCGGCCACCTGAGTAATGAGCTGAGCGGTGCGTTCAGGGCCTCGGAAGTCTGGAGATAGGAAACCGTTGTCGGCGTTCACAACGGCAACGAGCGTGACGTTGGGGAGGTGATGACCCTTTGCAAGCATTTGAGTCCCAACAAGAATACGCCTGGACGGGTTGGTTAAGGTAGAGAATAGGTTTTGTAGTTGGGTTTGAGATCGGGTGGTATCCCTGTCCACTCGTAACGTGGGGACGTCAGGAAATTCTGTCTTAAGGGTTTGTTCGACGCGTTGGGTCCCTGCACCGAGCGCAACGATTTCCTCGCTCGCGCATTCCGGACATGTGCTTGGAGTTGGGTAGCGACGCAGACAATGATGACATTGAAGTAGTTTGGGTGATTGATGGAGAGTAAGCCGAACATCACAGGCGTCGCACTCGGCCCGCCAGCCGCAACGTGAACAACATAGGGTCGGCGCGTACCCGCGTCGATTGATGAAAACCAGGACTTGCGCGTTGTTATTCAAATGCTGCCGCATAACTGTCAGCAACGGTTCGCTTAACCCTCCATTGAGGCGTTCACCCCGGATGTCCACGACGCGAAACGTGGGCATTTTTCGGCTACCGGGTCGCACAGAAATCCGTGCCATTGAGTACCTTTTTCGGTCGACGTTGGCGAGGGTCTCGAGCGACGGCGTTGCACTTCCTAGAACGCAGGGAATGCCCAGCATTTGGGCGCGGATGACGGCGACGTCTCTGGCCGAATAGCGCAATCCTTCAGTTTGCTTAAATGATGGGTCATGTTCTTCGTCTACTACGATTACACCGAGATCTCGAAAATTCGAGAATATTGCCGAGCGTGTTCCAATGAGGATTTGATGCTCTCCACTGGCGACGCGAGCCCAAGTTCTAAAACGTTCCCGGTCTGACTCCGCGGAATGAATAACCCCGGCTGCGCCAAAACGTTCGACAAAGCGAGCAGTTGTTTGCGGGGTCAGAGCGATTTCGGGAACGAGCACGAGGGCTTGTTTCCCCTGCTTCAGCGCGTTTTCAATGACGCGCAGATAAACCTCAGTCTTGCCGCTACCCGTCACACCGTAAAGCGTATGTACCCCGAATTGGTCGAGGTTAGCTGTGATGGCTCGAATGGCCGCGGTTTGTTCCGAAGTAGGTTTGATATCGGAAGGGCTGATTCTATAGTCTGCTCGTTCGACTTGCGAAACGATCGCGCCTCTTTGCTCAAGTTTCCTGAGCAACGGAAGCGTAGCCCCCAACTTTCGAGCTTCGTCGGTGGTGACTGGACCTGTACTCGAAAGAGATTCCCACAATCGACGTTGTCGAGGTGCTCTATCGAGCGACGTCGGAGTTGACTTCCCGACGGCGATCCAGATTAACGGTGGCTCGAATTCAGTGGGATTGCCACGCCGCGCAAGGGTCGGAATTAACGCCGCATATACGGACCCGATCGGATGGTGATAATAATCTGAAAGCCACGATGCAAGTTTTAGCAAGTCCGTTGTGAGTATGGGAGCAGCATCGAGGATATCTTTGATGGGTTTCGTTGATCGCGTTGGATGATCCGACAGGGCCGTCACGATACCTATAACGTGGGATTTTCCGAGAGGCACTCGGACCCGTGTTCCCGGTAATGGAGCAGGCAAATCACTTGGTAATGAATACTCAAAAGTCGTCCTTAGTGGCCTCGGTACGGCGACGTGTACGACGGAGCCCGAGGTTGCGTCCAAATTACCTATTGCCTACACTGCGCCGCCCGATCACGAACGGCTGGACGGTAGCGCTGTGAAAAATGAGGTTCACCCTGAGTACTCGGACATCACGGCCACCTGCAGTTGCGGCAACGTGATCAAAACGCGATCCACCATAGGTCGTGATATCCACCTTGAAGTTTGTTCAGAGTGTCACCCGTTCTATACCGGTAAGCAAAAGATTGTTGATTCCGGTGGTAGGGTAGAACGCTTTCGTCAACGTTTTGGTGATCGGTCGAGTAAAACGCCGACCTGAGTTCTCTCATACGTTCATGAACTTATGGCGCCGCTGGTGTTAGCCTTAGTTTGTCGGAACAAGAAAGTCTACGCCGTGAAGCGCACTCTTTTACTCATAACGATTTTGTTCACAGCAACTGGTGCAATGGGCGCCGGCGCCGGCAAGAAAATGTACGACGAGTTCGTCGAGAACGGACAGATATATCCGCATGACGGTTGGCAAGATTATGTAACGAACCTTGGACACAAGTTATTGCAATATGCCTCGGGTACCCCCGAGAAATATAAGTTTACCGTTCTAGACAACGCGCAGATCAATGCATTTGCAACGCCCGACGCATTCATATTCGTGAACCGCGGATTGCTTGCTTTTCTGAGTTCGGAGGAACAACTTGCGGCTGTAATCGGGCATGAAATTGGTCATGTTGTAGGCGAGCATGCGCGCCGGCGTAAGGTCGCTAATCTCCTAGGAAAAACCGTCGGAATTGCCGCGGCGATGATAACGGGACGAGGCGAGTTATATGACGTTTCAAACGCTGCCACGACCACCCTATTGTCTGGATACGGTCGGGAGATGGAACTAGAAGCGGACCGCTACGGCGCGGAATTTCTCGCTCGGTCAGGTTATAACCCACTTGCCATGATTGAAGTCGTGCAAGTCTTGAAGGACCAAGAATTGTTCTCTAAGCAAGTCGCGAATCAGCCATCCACGTACCATGGGCTATTCTCGTCGCATCCAAAAAATGATAAGCGGCTGCATGAGGTGGTTGCATACGCCCAAAGCCAGCTACCGGATCTAGTTACTGAGCAAATTGGAGATTTTTGGTCCTTAATTGATGGATTGGCGTACGGCGACGAAGCCGCGGTTGGGATAGTTAGAGGCCAAACTTTCTATCACGGGGGGTTGAGGATTGTGGTCGACTTCCCGGAAAATTGGACTGTGACGAATACCCCATCCCAAGTTTTGGGTAAAGCACCGGGAGGAAAGAGAGAGGCCCAAATAAGCGTTGCTCGGCATGAACCGGTAAAACGTAAGAGTCCGGAAGAATACGTTGTCGATGTCCTGAAACGGGATGACGTTGTTGATGGATCAGAACTCGAACTCAACGGTCTCAAAAACTACGTTGGCGAGCTTGAAGCTGAAGATTCCGAAACTCCGGTAGCGCTGATTGGCGTCATATATCGAGGCAAGCACGTGTTTTTGTTTCGGGGGGAGGCCGGTCCTAACATTGATGCCGACGCATTCCGTATTGTTTTCATTGAGACGCTCAAGACGCTTCGAGGAATGACTGCCGCAGACGTGCAAATGGCGAACACGCGACGCGTGAAAGTTTTAGTCGCGGACCCTCATGACACGTATGCCAAATTGGCACAACGAACCGCGATTAGCCGGTACCCAGAGGAGTCCTTGCGTCTATTAAATGGGGGTCACCCGCATGGCGAACCTCGCGCTGGAGATTTCGTGAAAATCGTCGAATGAAATCGAGGTGGTGTTTCGTTAAGGTTGCGGAGCCCTTTGGATTATTTGTTAGTCCGGTCACAGATCGAATCGTATTGAGAAGGAGCGAGTAAAGTGACTTTGTCTCTTTGGTGCCTCGTGATCGTTGCACTGCTACCGTACGTTCTAGCCAGTGTAGGTGGTTATTTTCGACGGACGAATCTTGGCACTGTCGACAACGACAACCCGCGAGGCCAGGCCGCGTTATTGGAAGGTGCGGGCGCACGTGCATATGCGGCGCAGGCAAACGCATGGGAAGCAGTAGCGCTCTTGCTGGTTGGGCTGGCGCTCGTGCATTTCACCGGAACTGCGGATCAAGCTGGGACGGCTTCGGTAATTTTTGTGATTGCCCGAATTCTGCACGCAGTTTTCTACATCCGCGGTGCTGCGACTCTGCGCTCGTTGAGCTTTTTAGGTGCGTTAGGAGCATGGATTTGGTTAATTGTCATTGCAACTTCGGGATAGCTTGGATAATTAGCTAAAAAACGTCCTCGGGCCGCAAAACACTGGGTATCGAGTTGCTTTGTGGCCTTGCGTCCGAAGTTGGGGCGTCTTCGTCAAAAAAATACTCGAAGATGGCATCTTCCTGATCAGGAGGGGCGAGGCGCCCAGTTCGTGGATCAATCTTCGCACTGACCACTCCTGCGGGTTGCGCAAACAACGTTTCGGGCGTGTTTTTTAAAGCTTCTCGCATAAAGTCGATCCAAATAGGTAGCGCTGTCGTTGAGCCGTATTCCGTTGACCCGATGGGTCTGTGATTGCTAAATCCAACCCAGACAGAAGTCACGAGATCTGCGTGGAACCCGTTGAACCAGGTATCGGCTGCTTCATTTGTTGTGCCCGTTTTGCCCGAAAGATCTGCTCTTTGCAGCTGGAGTGCACCGCGTCCTGTTCCGCGCTTAATCACGTCGCGGAGCATTGAGTTGATGATAAAGACGTTTCGTTCTTCAACAACACGTGGCGCACTGTGCGGCGTCGGGTCCGTGTCGGATTTGCAAGCGCGACATACTAGTGGATGTTTGGGTTCAAAGATGACAGAGCCATCGAGGGCCTCGATGCGCTTGACGATGTGTGGTGTGATTTTATAACCGCCGTTGGCGAAGATCGCGTAACCACTCGCCATTTCGAGAGGCGTTAGCGCCATCGTCCCTCCCCCGATTGCGAGCTGCGTGTTACGTGGAAAGGTATCGGTTTCGAACCCGAAACGGCTTACGTATCGCATCACCTTGCCGGCACCAACCTCAAGCAGGACACGCATGGATACCAAGTTGATGGAACGGTACAGAGCTTCACGAAGTCGGGTAGGCCCATTGTATTCGCCGCTGTCATTTCTGGGCCGATAGAGTTGCTCGAGATTCTTGTCCTCAAAGACTAAAGGAGCGTCTAGGTATACGCTGGCTGGAGTTACTCCGTGTTCAAGAGCTGCAGAATAAACAAACGGTTTGAAGCTCGATCCGGGTTGACGAGCGGCTTGGACCGCGTGGTTGTATTGATTTCGCGAGAAATCAAATCCCCCAACCAAAGCTGTTACGGCGCCAGAGCGTGGATTAAGGGCAACCAAAGCACCCTGGATATTGGGTATCTGGGCCAGGTGCCACTGCTCGTCTTTTGCTGTTATGTGAATTAGATCGCCTGGGTCGAGGATTTCTCCCGCGCTGCGCGGCGTTCTGCCACGACTGTCGGTATCGATATACGGGCGCGCCCACCGATAGCCTTCACGAGAAATGACAACGGAGTGGCCATCAGCACGTAGGGCCTGGATGGCGTCGTCGCTCGTTGAAACCACTACTGCGGGTTCAAGTTCGCCGATCGGGCGACGTGTTTCAAAGCTCTTTAAATAAGGATCCAAGGTTTGTTCGTTCTCGGAAATGCGTACGCGACCGGAGGGGCCTCTAAATCCGTGGCGGCGATCATAGGCTCGTAGGTGAGTTCTGACGGCAGTCTGCGCGGAAGCTTGCTGCGCGGCGTCAATGGTTGTGTACACGACGAAACCGCTATAGATGTCACGTCCATAGCGTTTGATTAGGTCGCGTCGTATCCATTCGGCGGGGTAGGGAGCATCAAGATCGACATCGCGATGGTGAACGTTCGCTGTGATCGGTGCGACGATGGCGGCCGTGTACTGTCGCTGGTTAATGATTCGGTTTTCGAGCATCCGGCGGAGTACCAAATTACGACGTTTTAACGCCCATACCGGGCCATTGATAGGATTCCCGGCCTCTGGACGTTTGGGGATACCTGCCAACATAGCGAGTTGTGGAAGGTTCAGTTGTTGGGCGGGTTTGCCGTAGTAGGTGTATGCCGCAGCTTGAAGCCCATAGGCACGTTTACCAAATGGAACGACGTTGATATAGAGCTCCAGAATCTCCTCTTTCGACAGCTCTTGTTCAATTTTGAGTGCCAATAGCATTTCTTTGAACTTTCGTACGAAGGTCTGTTCGCGGGATAGATCGGCGACGTTACGTGGCAGTTGCATCGTTATCGTTGAGGCACCTGTGAGAACCGTAGAGTTAACCAGAAGCTTTACGACGTCGTTGGCGAGCGAGATCCAATCCACGCCACCGTGTTCGTAAAAGCGTTTGTCTTCGGTGTAGACCAGCGCATCCTTGAAATATTGAGGAATATCTTGCAATTCGATCGGAATGAGCCGGCGGTTACCGAATTCCGCGAGCAATTCGCCTTCGTCGGCGTAAATTCGTAGCGGTGTTTCGAGTTGGTAGTGGCGATAGGTTTCCGCGTCAGGTATTTGCGGATCCAAATATAAAAAGACAGCTGCGAAGATTGTCACGCCGCCGCACGAGCCAATGCCAATAAGCCACAACAAATATTTGATGGTTTTCGTGTGCCGCGTCATGGCTCTATACACGAGGCCCCTGCATATTTGTCTCATCACGTGATCGACTCAGACAATTCATTTGATGGCGTGCGATCGAATACGTTGAGTGAGGACGAATGTACTCTTGAGCGTTACGTCGCGCTAGAACGCCTTCAATATTCGTACGTGATGTCCCGAAAACGGCTTTTCGCCGGGCATTGTCAATACCTTGGTCGTTAACGAAACGTTTCGCCAGACGGATACAGATCGTGGCAAATGCGTGGTCACGAATTGGACTAAACGTTTGCTGTGTGCATTGAAGGCACAGGGTAAAATCAACCTGGCATCTTTGACGAGGTTGTCATGAAACACACAAGCGTCTTTCTTGTCGGTCTTATGGCCGTCGGGAAGTCGAGCGTCGGTAGACAACTCGCGGACGAACTCGGATATTCGTTCTACGATTCTGACCATGAAGTCGAAATCCGTGCGGGTGCAGAGATCGCTTGGATATTCGATGTCGAAGGTGAGAATGGATTTCGGGAGAGGGAAACGCAGGTCATCAACGAGCTAACACCCATGGATCGGATCGTACTCGCGACGGGAGGTGGTGTGGTCTTACGTGAAGAGAATCGGCGTGTACTTTCCAATCGAGGGTACGTTGCCTACCTTACAAGCCCAATCAGTCTTTTGGCAGAGCGTACTCGAAAGGACCGTAGAAGGCCGCTGTTAAGGGATGGTGACCCGGCAGTAATACTGGAGGCGTTCGCGCGCGAACGGGGACCTTTGTACGAGAGCGTTGCGGATCGCACCTTCATGACGGACGGATCAAGCATCCGAAAAGTCGCACGAGAGGTTGCTCAGTGGCATCGGGACGCCCTTGAAAAGGCGGAATCGTAAGATGGTTGCGCGCGTTGACATCGTTTTAAACGAGGATCGTGGGTATCGTGTCCTCATCGGGCCGGGGGTGATAAGCAGCAAGGCATCTTGGCTCGACGCGCTTGGTTCCAAGGTGGCGGTGATAACGAATGCAACCGTCGCGGACTTGTATCTGGATACTTTGACTTCCGCGATAGACCGAGATCTTGACGTGATCGAAATCGGTGATGGTGAAGAATTCAAGAGTCTCAAGACATTTTCCCAAGTGATCGATCGTCTCGTCGACGGCGGTCACAACCGCGATAGTACGATCATTGCTATGGGCGGCGGTGTCGTCGGGGACGTCGCAGGCTATGTGGCGGCGAGCTACCAACGAGGCATCGGGTATGTGCAAGTACCAACCACGTTGCTCGCCCAAGTCGATTCGTCGGTGGGTGGAAAGACGGCCGTCAACCATTCGTCAGGGAAAAATTTAATCGGTGCCTTTTATCAGCCGAATCGAGTTGTTGCGGATACCGATACGCTTAATTCGCTCCCGGATCGAGAATATCTAGCGGGAATTGCTGAAGTTGTTAAATACGGCGTAATAGGCGATCCGGCGTTTTTTAGCTGGCTGGAAGCGAATGTGGAAGCCCTGTGTGCCCGGGAGCCGAGTGCCATGGAATATGCGATCTGCCGCTCTTGCCAACTAAAAGCGGCAATCGTTGTTGAGGATGAGCGCGAAATAGGCGTCAGGGCGAAGTTGAACTTCGGCCATACATTTGCCCACGCTATCGAAACGGTGACAGATTTTAGATCCTATTTACACGGAGAAGCCGTCGCGATCGGCATGGTCATGGCGGCGGACTTGTCGGTGCGAATGAATCTCTGTCAATCCGACACCGCAAACCGAGTTAGGCGGTTGATCGAGGTGTATGGACTGCCCGTGGTGGCCCCCAAGTGCCCCGCCTCACTGATGCTAGAGGCCATGGCAATGGACAAAAAAGTGATTGGAGGGCAAATGCGGTTTGTGTTGGCAAAACGAATCGGAGAAGTATCTGTTGAAAGTGATGTTCCTCAGGAAAAACTAGAACAAACGCTCGCTGCAGGGACGAACTTGTCTCGGGGCTAAAGCGCTGTGACGATGCCTTACCCCGGTAATACTGTAGATCCCATCAGGTGTCGATCGATGGACTGAGCAGCCTCTCGCCCTTCGTTGATTGCTCTAACGACAATGTTCTGACCACTCCGACAGTCACCTGCCGCGAAGACCTTGGAGATACTTGTTTGATACGCGCCTTTGTCCGCGGCGTAGTTAGATCTTTGATCTAGATCTACTCCGAGGGCTTCGGATAAATAATGTTCCGGCCCTAAAAAGCCCATCGCCAAAATAACCAAATTGGCGTCCCAAGTCCGTTCCGAATTGGGTAAGGTTGTGCGTTGCCCCCCCGCGTAATCAAGATCGACGGTTTTAATGCCCGCCACATTGCCGTGACCATCGTCGATAAATTTAAGCGAATCGATCGCCCATGATCTTGGGTCACCACCAAATCTCGCCGCTGCCTCTGAGTGGCCGTAGTCCACCTTAAAAACTACGGGGTCCTCGGGCCAGGGGTTAGTGGGCGACCTTTCCTTGGGGGGCGAAGGAAATACTTCGAAATTGGTCAGCGAACGACAGTCGTGTCGGAGAGATGTACCCAGACAATCGGTGCCCGTATCGCCCCCACCAATGACGATGACGTCTTTATCGTGCGCGTCAATGTATTGGCCATCCTCTAGATTCGAGTTTAAAAGACTGCGCGTGTTTCTCGTCAGAAAATCCATCGCAAAGTGGATGCCATTCAAATTCCGACCGGGTATCGGTAGGTCTCGAGGCACGGTTGCCCCGGTGGTTAAAAGAAGCGCGTCGTTTTCTGCGATGAGCTTAAATACGTCAAACGTGTTACCCGAACCGTCTCCGATGTCGATTCCGGTCTTAAATTCAATACCTTCATGTTGGAGGAGGTGGATACGTCGTTCGACGACCGCTCTTTTATCGAGCTTCATGTTGGGTATCCCGTACATCAACAAGCCACCGATTCGATCGGCTCGCTCGTAGACGATTACCGAATGGCCAACGCGATTAAGTTGCGCTGCCGCTGCTAAGCCGGCGGGTCCCGATCCGACTATGGCTATAGATTTTCCCGTTCGAGAAAGTGGGGGTTGCGGGTTTACCCACCCTTCTTCGAAGCCGCGGTCGATGATTGCCATCTCGATGTTCTTGATGGTGACGGGTGGATCGGTAATCCCAAGCACACAACTTCCCTCGCATGGCGCAGGGCATACTCGCCCAGTAAATTCCGGAAAGTTGTTGGTTGCGTGTAATCGATCGAGGGCGTCACGCCATTGGCCTCTGTACACGAGATCGTTCCATTCTGGAATAAGGTTGTGTATGGGACAGCCGGCTTTACCAATGCGATGCTCGCGAGGCGCGTTGGATTGGCAAAAAGGGACGCCGCAATCCATGCAGCGGGCCCCCTGTTTCTCAAGGTGTGCTGTGCCCGGTTGCGTATAGATCTCGTCGAAGTCGAGAAGGCGTGTGTCCGCGTCTCGGTACGGAGCAGCTTCGCGGCGAAATTCGATAAAACCGGTGGTCTTACCCATGATTAGCTGTGTGTTGTACGGCCATGGTTAATTAGCCCAACCATCCTCGTTCTCTGCAATCTCTGCAGCCAATTTCTGTTCTTCAAGTACCCGCTTAAAGTCGGTGGGCATCACCTTAACGAATGCACTAACGGATGCAGCCCAGTTGTCGAGCAATGCATTTGCTGTAGTCGAACCTGTATAGATTGCATGCTTATCGATCAATGCCTTTAATGCGTCGACGTCACCTCGTTCCTCTACCCTTTCGAGTTCAACCATATCTGTATTGCAGTGATTGGAGAACGATCCGGCTGGATCGTATACGTACGCTGTACCACCGCTCATGCCGGCGGCAAAGTTTCTACCTGTCGGACCAAGGACGACGACCATTCCCCCGGTCATGTACTCGCAACCATGGTCTCCGACACCCTCAATTACGGTATGAGCTCCACTATTACGAACGGCGAAACGTTCGGCCGCCACACCTCGAAAGAAACATTCGCCCGCGGTTGCTCCGTATAAGGCAAC
Organism: Pseudomonadales bacterium; assembly: GCA_022448085.1. Taxonomy (GTDB): domain Bacteria; phylum Pseudomonadota; class Gammaproteobacteria; order Pseudomonadales; family Azotimanducaceae; genus UBA11889. The sequence goes on from JAKUTH010000008.1 coordinate 41,874, forward strand.
GTTGCCAATTAATACTTGCTCTTCTGCGACAAAACGGCTTGCTTTGGGTGGATAAATGATCAGTCTTCCGCCTGAAAGCCCTTTGCCGACATAATCGTTGGCATCGCCCTCGACTTCGAGGGTGACACCCTTAACAAGCCAAGCACCAAAGCTTTGTCCGGCACTGCCGTTGAATTTAAAGTGGATGCTGTCGTCGGGCAGCATTTCCGCTCCTCGCCGACAAATGATCTTGTTGGACAGCATCCCGCCGACGACTCGATTTGTGTTCCGGATGTCGAGTTCAGCGCGAACCCTTGTACCGTTAGCGAGCGCGGGTTCGGCGAGTTCGATGAGCCTGTTATCAAGCGCGTGCTCCAAACCGTGATCTTGTTCGTGCATGCAAAAAACACCGAGACAATTTTCGGGTTCTTCTGCTTTGCTGAGTATCCGTGACAGATCGAGGCCTTTTGCTTTCCAGTGGCCAACCGCGGGGTCAACGTCCAACACGTCGACTCTCCCAATCATCTCGTTGACGGTACGGAAGCCAAGTTCGGCCATGAGCAAGCGCAGTTCCTTTGCGACCATGAAGAAGTAGTTCACGACATGCTCTGGTGCCCCTGTAAATTTCTTGCGCAACCCGGGATCCTGCGTCGCGATGCCAACGGGACAGGTATTTAAATGGCATTTGCGCATCATGATGCACCCGAGCGCCACTAAAGGGGCGGTCGCGAACCCAAACTCCTCGGCCCCAAGGCAGATGGCAATGGCTACGTCTCGTCCAGTTTTCAACTGCCCATCGGTCTGCAGCACCACACGCGAACGCAAATTGTTCATCACCAGTGTTTGATGAGCTTCAGCAACACCAAGTTCCCAAGGCACGCCCGCGTGCTTGATAGATGTTAAAGCTGACGCGCCCGTACCACCCGTATCGCCCGCAATGACGAGGTGATCACTCCGCGCTTTAGTGACCCCGGCCGCGACTGCACCGACGCCGATTGCCGCTCCCAATTTGACACTGATACGCGCTGAAGGGTTCGCATTCTTGAGGTCGTGGATAAGCTGGGCGATGTCCTCGATGGAATAAATATCATGGTGAGGTGGTGGACTGATTAACCCAACGCCTGGAGTTGAGTGCCGGATGCTGGCTATGTAGTTGTCGACCTTACTGCCCGGTAATTCGCCCCCCTCACCGGGTTTCGCACCCTGAATGATCTTGATTTGCAGTTCGTCTGAATTGGCTAGATAGTTTGCCGTCACGCCAAAGCGACCGCTGGCGACTTGCTTGATTGCGGACCTCTTAGAATCGCCATTCTCCATCGGTTGAAAACGATCAGGATCCTCACCTCCCTCACCGGTATTGGACTTGCCCCCGACTCGATTCATTGCGATGGCGAGCGATTCGTGCGCTTCGGCAGAGATTGAGCCAAAACTCATTGCACCCGTGGCAAAGCGCGGAATGATCTCGGTCTCCGGCTCGACTTGTTCGAGGGGAATAGCGACGGTCGCCGTCGTTTTGAACGACAACAAACCACGAAGATTCGCCTCTCGAGTATTGGTTTTGTTGACGTGGTCGGCAAATCGCCAGTAAGCCTCTTCATTGTTCGTCCGCGCAGCCGATTGAAGGTCGGCCACGGCCTCCGGATCCCACATGTGGCGGTCGCCTCCTAGACGCCAATGAAAGTCGCCCGGGTTAGGCAGGACAGGCTCGGCAACCGCATTCCGGCCAGGGAAACCGATTGCGTGACGTCGTTGCATTTCCTCTGCGAGTACCTCAAATCCTGCACCTTCGACGCGACTCGCCGTCCCGGCAAAGGCTCGATCGATGACTTCCTCGGCAAGGCCGACGGCCTCAAAGATTTGTGCTCCTTTGTATGACTGCAGGGTTGATATCCCCATCTTCGCCATGACTTTGAGCATGCCCTTGCCGGATGCTTTCTTGTATGCCTCGACAACATCGTCGTCATCGCCGATGTGAGTTGCGTCTTCAAGATACCCATCGCGACGGGCCTGCCATAGCGACTCGAATGCCAAGTACGGGTTGATGGCATCCACACCGAAACCAACTAACAGACAATGGTGATGGACTTCTCGCGCTTCACCCGTTTCGAGAACGATACCAATACGTGTACGTGCGTGATGATGGACGAGATGATGGTGCACGGTCCCGACGGCAAGGAGGGCGCTTATGGCGACGTGGCCTTCGTCGACTGCCCGATCAGATAGCACGATGAGTTTGAATCCATCGCCAATGGCGTCGATTGCTTCGGACGCGATACGGTCCAACGATGCCAGTAAGCCATCCCGTCCAGATCCCGTTGGAAACGTGATATCGATGGTTTTGGCCTTCCAACCGCGGTGGTCGATGTGTTTCAGTAACGAGAGTTCTTCATTGGATAGGACAGGTTGCGGAATACGAAGGCGATGAGCGTGTTGAGGCGTTGTGCTGAGCAAGTTTGCTTCAGGCCCGATGTAACATTCCAAAGCCATGATCACTTCTTCGCGGATTGAATCAACCGCCGGATTGGTGACTTGTGCAAACAGCTGTTTGAAGTAGTCGTAAAGCATACGTGGCTTATCCGACATGACGGCTAAGGCCGCGTCATTGCCCATCGAACCGAGAGGGTCCCTTAATTCTCTGACCATCGGAAGCAGCATAAATTGGAGTGTTTCGACCGTGTAGCCGAATGCCTGGCAGCGGGCTAGAACCGAATCGACAGCGAGACCCGGTACCGGTTTTTCTGAAGCGAGATCAGTCAATTCAATACGCTGATCCGCAAGCCATTCGCCGTATGGCCGTCGTTGAGCCCAATCCGATTTGATTTCTTCATCCGGAATCATGCGGCCCGCTTCGAAATCGATGAGGAAAATGCGACCGGGCTGCAGCCGACCTTTTTCGACCACTCGCTCGGGCGGTATATCGACCACGCCGACCTCCGATGCCATGATGCATTTGTCGTCGTCTGTAATGTAGTAACGAGAAGGTCGTAGCCCGTTTCGGTCGAGGACGGCTCCAATATAGGTTCCATCCGTAAAAGCAATTGATGCGGGTCCGTCCCATGGTTCCAATACACACGAGTTGTACTCATAGAACGCTCTTTTCTCGGGAGACATGGTGGTGTGTTGCTGCCATGCCTCAGGGATCATCATGAGGACGGATTCTTGCAGGGTCCGTCCCGTTAGACTCAAGAATTCAAGAACGTTATCGAATGTGCCGGAGTCCGAACAGTCGGGTTCAACCACCGGGAAGAGCTTCTGTAGATCGCTGCCAAAAAGGTCGGATTGCACCGTTCCTTCACGAGCATTCATCCAATTCTTGTTACCGAGCAGCGTATTGATTTCGCCGTTGTGGCTCATAAATCGGTTCGGCTGAGCTCGATCCCAGGAGGGAAAGGTGTTGGTAGAAAAACGCGAGTGGACCATGGCTAGATGGGTTTGGTAGTCGTTATCAGCGAGATCAGGGAAGAAGTTATACAGCTGGTGTGGCGTCAGCATGCCTTTATAGATAATGACCTTGGTCGAAAGACTACAAACGTAAAACAACGAACGTTCGACGAGTTCTTCGTTAGAACGTAACTGGTGCGTTGCATGCTTTCGAATCAAGTACAGTTTGCGCTCGAGCGCGTCTCCTTCAAGCCCTTCGTCCGATGCGATAAAGATCTGTTCCATTGCTGGCATCGCTGCCCGAGCTGCGTCGCCGATATCGGCCTCATCTGGCTGTATGGGGAGTTCTCTCCACCCGACAAGGCGCTGACCGGCTTCTACGATGGTAGATTCAAAAACTTGCTTGCAACGCGCTCGCTCCTCCGGATCACGTGGCAGGAATACGACACCAGCGCCAAATGCGCCGTCCTGGGGTAACTCGGTGTCCAACACATCACGGACGACACGCCGCAGAAAATGAATGGGCAAACCTGTAAGGATGCCCGCGCCATCCCCTGTGTTTTTCTCGTAACCCAAGCCTCCGCGGTGGACCATGCTGCAATTCATGTTGTTGGCATCATCCATGATTGCGCGGCTCGCTCGGCCTTTGATGTCGCAAATGAATCCAACGCCGCAGGCATCTTTCTCGAGAGTCGGATCGTAGAGGCCACGCCGAGGAGGCATGCCGAGAGTAAGCTGTCGCGAGAGCTCATTCATGCGCTGCTTTTTTGCCTCCAGTAAGGCGAGCAGCACCTGGCCGACTTACGCGGTTATTTTGCTCGCCCGTAAAACTTGCCTGAGAGTCCTGCCATCCGCATCCTCGGGCTGCCACAGGTTCACAGGGGACTACGGACGTTCTCAAAAATAAATAGTGTTATCAAGTGTTAAGCGGAATCGGGTTGACCCATTTCCAACCTGTCACGGCTTCGGTGCCAGGCGCGATATAACGACTGAAAACCGAGGTGCCTGTATAGTGCACGGGCTGGCTCATTGTTTTCGGTGACCTGTAAATAACCGGTTTCTGCACCGTGCTCCAATCCGCAACGTAAGAGGCCCAAGATCAGCTCTTGGGCATGTCCGCGGCGTCGGTAAATTGGATCCGTCAGAATGTCGAATAAACCGACGAGTTCATCGTCGACTACCGCGAGTCCACACGCGACATACTGCGTTTTATCTATAATGGCGCCGTAGATAGCCTCGCAAGGGATCGACTTCAACAAGAGCCTCTGCAATTGCGTTGCTGTTTCAGGCATACCCGATAGTTTGCAGTACACGTTGAGCCATGTGTCGAGTGTAAGTAGACGAAAATGTTGACTCGATGTTGTAGGCAATTCGCCATTCCTATAGGTGAGGACCAACGAAGCATCGGCCTGTTCATAACCAAGCTCAGCTAGGGTCCTATCCAAAGCGCGTAATCCGGGCTTGGACGATATTCGGAACAAGGTCGGCAGATCTTCTCGTCGGTAGGCATTTTCGCAATAACGAACTTTTTGGAGCAGGGGTTTTGTTCCTGGGTAGACGGGAACGACGGCATTGCCGCGTTTGCTATAACTGCCTGAGAATCTTAGAAGCCAACCATCTAAGAGAACTTGTTGAATTGCCGGCCAAGCGTTGAGATTGGCTTCTTCGATGCGGCTGATTAGTTGGCCCGAGGAACAGGTCAAGAAGTCCTCCAGTTTGGCTTAATGGCGTTGGTCATCGGAATGATTCGACACCGCGTATTCGCAATCGTGTTTGTGATTGGGGTCGCGTGTTCGATCGCCGCTGTTCTTTGAGGAGAGTCCTAAAGCCAAACAAAATTAGTCCGGACCGTGCCATCATCCAGGCATGGACAGCGTAACGTTTCCCATCGTCGTGCACACGTTGATCTTTGATGAAGGGGGTCGACTGTTGTTGCTCCGTCGAAAGGGAACAGGGTTCATGGATGGATACCTAGGACTGCCCGGTGGACACCTCCAAGCTGGCGAAACCGTGTCCAACGCGGCAATGCGGGAATGCAAAGAAGAAGTCTGTATCGAGGCAAAAGCGATACAACCGCTGGTTGTCATGCCGTTCATGGGTGGCGTTGACTTCATTTTCGAAGCACATGAATGGACCGGTGCAGCTGAGATCGGGGAACCTGACAAGTGTTCAGAAATTGGCTGGTTTGTACCGGAGACGATACCGCGCGATGCTGTCCCGTTTGTGTCGAAAGCACTCGAGTTACGAAGGCAAAAGGTCTGGTATCACGAATATTTAGACTAAGGGATTGTGCGCATTGGCATTCGAACAAGGTTAGAATCCGCCGCCTTTTGGGGCGCACGAATAGAGGGGTTGAAAGAACCATGACGGATCCAGTACGCGTCACGGTAACCGGGGCTGCTGGCCAGATCGGTTACGCGTTGGTTTTTCGGATAGCGTCGGGCGCGATGCTCGGCGCGAAACAACCGATCGTCTTGCAACTTCTTGAGATTCCACCCGCGATGGACGCGCTTGAAGGCGTCGTGATGGAACTCGATGACTGTGCGTTTCCCCTGCTGCACGCTGTTGAAACCTCGGATGATCCGGATGTTGCATTTCGGGATACCGATATCGGCCTGCTCGTAGGTTCGCGACCGCGGGGTCCGGGCATGGAACGCAAGGAACTACTCGAAGCCAATGCGGCGATTTTTTCCGTGCAAGGCAAAGCACTCAATGACGGTGCGTCGCGAACGGTAAAGGTACTCGTGGTAGGAAATCCGGCCAATACGAATTGCCTCATAGCGCAACGAAATGCGCCCGATCTCGACCCCAAGAACTTTACGGCCATGACTCGCCTCGACCATAACCGTGCCATCGCTCAGCTTGCGTCCCGGACTGGCCATTCGGTGAGCGAAATCAAAGGCGTGTCGATCTGGGGAAATCACTCGGCGACCATGTATCCGGATTTGCTTTCAGCCACGGTGCAGGAAATCCCGGTGATGGACCTCGTCGATACGGATTGGTACCAAAACGATTTCATCCCGAGCATTCAGCAACGCGGCGCCTCTATTATCGAAGCGAGGGGCGCTTCCAGCGCGGCATCGGCCGCCAATGCTGCCATCGATCACGTGCATGACTGGATCGTTGGTACAAGTGAGGTCATTAGCATGGGTGTATTCAGCGATGGAAGCTACGGCATCGAAGCGGGGCTGATCTATTCCTTCCCCGTCATTTGCGAAGGCGGCGATTGGCGCATTGTTCAGGATCGCCCGATCAACGAGTTCAGTCGCCAAAAAATGACCGATACAGAGAATGAATTAATCGAAGAACGTGACGCCGTGGCGCATCTTTTCTGAGGGGCTATTCGGCCCTGACTCTGCCCGCGGCTCGTAGAGCTTTTCTTTGCGCTTTCCTTTCCTCGCCCTTGAGTCGAAGTTTTTCTCGATCTTCGCTGCGTACCTCAAGGTAACGTTCGCGCCAAGTTTCGTCACCGGCCCACTGGAATGGACTGGCGACCGTTAATCCAGCCGTTGTCGCCTCTTCGAGAACATCGAAGCTGTGGGATACGATGGAGTGCTGCATCTGCGTGTCATATGGCTTACCGCAGGGATTGCCGAGGGGGAAATCGGTGAATAGGAAACGGGGCACGCCGCAATGTTCAACGATATCGCGCGCAGACCCAAGAATAACCGTTGGCATTCCATTAGCTTCAAGGTGCCGGGCGATCAAACACACGGTTTGATGGCAGACAGGTCACAACGGGACGAGAAGCGCGATGTCGGCATTGTCCTGGAGACAACGATCAAGGATTTCCGGAGCGTCTGCTTCCATCGTTCGGCGATGACTGTATTCAGTTGGTGCGCAATAAAAGTTTGTGCAAATGGAACCGATCCGTTGGTCTCGCACCAATCGATTTAATGCCTCTAAGGGGAAGTACGACCCAAGATCGTTCAAATGCGTCGCTTGCCTGTCCCAGGAAAGGTCATTGGCGTAAAGCCTTTCTGGAATTCTTGAGGTTGTGTCTATGGCGACTTCGCGAACGTCATCGGCGTCGCGATCGTAAAGCGCCGCCGTGGTGATGAGGGCGATTCTGGACTCTCGAAGTGGGCGGACGAGCGGTGTAAACGGAATTTCATCAAAGTGCGCCCAAGTGTAAGGAACCTCAAAGCCCTGGGCTTCGTAGTACGCACGTGTGCGTGCCATGTATTGAACGGCTTGACTCATCATGAGCAATAAATCATACACTCAGACAACGAGGTTATGGGGGCGCTCGAATGAAGGGACCACTAGAGGGAGTCTGTGTCATAGAACTTGCGTTAGCGATTCAAGGACCAGCCGTGGGGTTTTTCTTCAGTGCCATGGGGGCAGACGTGGTCAAAGTTGAACCGCCGATGGGCGATGCGAGTCGATACCATCGAGGCGTCAACAACACCCTACCCGCTACCGCGTACGGTTCGCAGTTCGTGGCAATGAACAAGGGGAAGCGTTCGGTCTCCTTGGACCTAAAAACGGAAATGGGGCTGAAGGTCATGGAACGGTTGCTGGCGAGCGCCGATGTGTTTGTAAGCAATTATCGAGCGTCTGCGTTAGCCCGCATGGGGCTTGAACTAGAAGAGCTTACGAAGCGATACCCGAGATTGGTGGTGGGTCATGTGAATGGATTCGGGCCCAAAGGTCCCGAAGCGGACAAGGCCATGTTGGATGGAGCAGCGCAAGCGCGAGGCGGTATTACCGGTCTTTCGGGGGCGGGCGGCGCAGTCCCGATGCCGCCGGGGGCGGCCATTGCGGATCATGCCGGAGCGATGCAAACGGCACTCGCCTGCGTCACGGCGTTGTACGTGCGCGCGCAATCGGGGCGCGGGCAGCTCGTCCAAACGTCTTCGTTGGGAGCACAATTGTGGCTACAAATGTGGGAATTGCAGCACTCATTCATGACGGGTGTACCCCTCACCCGTGAAGGTTCGCATCATCCGAACATCAAAGCGCCGTACGGTGTGTACATGACTAGAGATGATGTACCCGTCATGTATGTGGCTGCGATGACCGACGAGTCATGGACCGCTTTTTGGTTGTTTGTCGACATGCCCGAGGCGTTGCTTCTTGAGCAATGGGAAACGCCAGGAAAGCGAATTGGAGTTGCAGGGTCTGATGATGGATTGGCCGAAATTCGCGATCTCATGACGACCGCGATTGGACTTCATACGATGGAAGAGTGGGAAGCGTTTTTCTCGACCGAACCGGAGATCATTTGGGAACGGGTTCGTAATCACGAGGAAGTCCGTACTGATCCACAAAACATCGCTAACGACTACGTGGTGGATATCGATCTGCCGGGTTCAGGAAAAACATCGACCGTAGGGACGCTTATGGCGTTCAGTGATACCCCAACCAAAGCCCCAGGCCCGCCGCCGCCACTGGGAGAACACACAGAAGAGGTGATGGCCGCGCTCGGTTTCGACGCAGCGGAAATCAAAAGTGTGCGGGATCACTCCGAAGCGGAAAAGGAAGCTATGTTGATTGCGCTGCTTGGAGACAATTGATTTTGTACAATCTCGGCTCAAGCGAAGGATAGGGGTAGCGGTGATGGCAGCCTTAGCGGCAGGCAAGCGATTAAAAAGTGCAGTTTGTGCGACAGAAATTATGATCATTGCGGCGCCCGATGGGGACGTCGAGTTGGAGTGCGGTGGTGCACCAATGACGGACGGAGAAGGCAATACCGGGGGCAGTGTGGACGCTAACTATGGTGAAGGTACGGCGTTGGGCAAGCGTTACGTTAACGAAGACGGCGGTCTAGAGCTGTTGTGCGTTAAACCTGGCGATGGTTCTCTGTCGTCAGGTGGAGAAGCACTGAAGGTCAAAGACGCGAAGAAGTTGCCTAAGACGGACTAACAGTACCCCACGCCACTCAGCCGTGAAGGTCTAATCGAAACGGTTTCGAAGTTACGGTGACGACAGGGAGAAGGACCAACCATGAACATCATGATGCTGTTGGAGATGGCCGCCTCCGGGTGTCCCGAACGGGTCGCTTTTGTTGATCCAGAGATTGACGCGTCGATTAGTTACCAAGAACTCTTTGATGCGGCGGGCAACATGGCCGCGATCCTTCGAGCTACCGATGCCGTGCGGTTTGCGATGCTCGACGTCTCCAATATCGGAATCCCCATCGGGCTATTTGCGAGCGGTTGGGCTGGAATACCCTACGTACCTCTCAACTATCGCCTGACCGATCCTGAGATCGAAAACCTTCTTGATCGAATCACTCCGGCGTATCTGGTGACGGAACCGGAGCGGGTCGCTGGGTTCCACGATCGGAAGGGGGTGCAAGTATCGTCTCGCACCGATTTTGTTGCGCTTGCTCGTGAAACAGCGGAATCACCGGATGCCTGGTCGATGGACCCTGAAGACACTGCTGTTTTGCTGTTCACCAGTGGAACGACGGGGGCGCCAAAAGCTGCCGTACTGCGACAAAAACACCTCGTATCGTACATTCTCGGGTCGGTCGAGTTCATGGGAGCTGACGAGGAGGAGGCAGCTCTGGTGTGCGTTCCGCCGTATCACATTGCTGGGATTGCGGCAGTCTTAAGCTCAGTTTATTCCGGTCGAAGAGTCGTTCAACTTGCGAATTTCAGTGCCGAGAAATGGGTTCAGTTAGCACGTGACGAAAAGATCACGACCGCTTTCGTCGTGCCGACGATGCTCTCACGTATTGTCGAAGAGCTTGCTGGTGCCACGAACGCGGACATGCCGCACCTTCAGTCGCTCTCATACGGTGGCGGAAAAATGCCGCTCTCAGTGATTCAGCGCGCGATGGAATTATTTCCGGGAACCGATTTTACGAATGCCTATGGCCTCACCGAAACGAGTTCAACCATTACCGTCCTGGGACCGGATGAACACCGACTTGCCTCCGCGAGCGATGAGGAAGACGTCCAGCGTCGCTTAGTTTCGGTAGGCGTTCCACTACCCGGTATCGAACTTGAAATACGCGACGAGGAAGGCGCCGTGCAACCGGCTGGTTCGCGTGGAGAGATCTATGTACGGGGCGAACAAGTCTCGGGAGAATATGAAGGACGTGGAAGCGTCGTCGATAGCGATGGCTGGTTCCCGACCCGAGATGCTGGTTTCGTTGACGGCGAAGGATTCCTGTTCATTGATGGGCGAGCAGACGATGTCATTGTCCGTGGCGGGGAAAACGTGTCCCCGGGTGAAATTGAAGATGTACTACTAGAGTACCCCGCGGTCAGCGATGCGGCGGTGGTAGGTATGCCGAGTGAAGAATGGGGTGAGGCCGTGGTGGCTGCCGTCGTTATTTCGGATGAAGCGACGACCGAACAACTGCAGGAGTGGGTCAAGGAACATATGCGTTCGTCGCGCGTGCCCGAGCGAATTGAGTTCTGGGACGAACTACCGTACAACGAGACCGGGAAGTTGCTCCGTCGGGTGGTAAAAGAACGACTGGCCTAACCGACCGATTAAGCGGGAGGGCGATTCACAATTACGCCTGAGCATTCGAGCGCATCTATTTCTTCTATCGAGTAACCAAGCCACTCGCGGAGTATCTCGTGATTGTCTGCACCTAGCCGGGGACAGGGTGTCCAGTCCGCGCTCGAGATCCCCTTCATTTTGATCGGATTCCCGGGTATGGGTGTCGGTCCGCGCTCAATTGATACGAAAAAATTACGAGCGATTGTTTGGGAATCGGAGGTCATATCGGGCGTGGTGTTCACCGGGCCGGCAGGAATATTTGCTTCCTGGAGAATATCTGCCGCCGCGGTCTTACTGTGCCGCAGCGTCCAGGTTTCGATCAGCTGATCAATATTGTGATGCGTCTGGACGCGTTCTTCGAGATCTGCGGTCGCATCAAGGGATCCGGGGATTGTCGCGCAGATCGCGTACCAATCGCGATCGTCTCGGCAGGCGATGGCTACCCAGTCGTCACTTCCGGCACAACGGTAGATTCCGCAGGGGGCCATATTGGGATGGCGGTTACCGAACCGTTTCACCGGTTCACCTAGTTGATGTTCGATGAGCCAGGGACCACAAAAAGCAGCAGCTCCCTCATGGAGGGACATTTCGACTAGCGCACCGCGTCCGGTTTGCTGTCGCCTTCGCAATGCGGTCACGACGGCCGATGTCGCGTTAAGCGCGGCGATGGGATCGGGCAAGGCCATTGCCGTATTCCGGGGTTCATCGGGCCCGTAGCCCATCACGTTGGTCAGTCCAGAAAGCGGTTCGACGGACGGCCCAAACGCCACACGATTTCTGTACGGTCCGTCCATCCCGTAACCGGGCATGCTGACGTAGATGATTTTTGGGTTCGCCGCGGATAGAACAGGATAATCGAGACGTAAGGAAGGCATCGCTCGTGCGCTGAAATTTTCCATCACGACATCTGCGTTTTTGACGAGCTCGAGAAACGTCGTGCGACCCACGCTGGTCTTGAGGTCTACGGCTACACTTTTCTTATTGCGTTGTAATTTCACGAATACGGCGTTGACGTTGTAGGGCTCGTCACCCGGAGCGCCACCGATCCAACCTCCGAGCGGCGTGGTCCTGCCGTAGCTGCGAGGTCCACGACTCGTAGGCGCTTCAATCTTCACAACGTCTGCACCCAAGTCAGCAAGGATGCGGGTTGCAAGCGGTCCCGCCCACACGTGCGTTAGATCGAGGATGCGGACCCCGTTTAGTGGTCCTTTAGCCACGCGTCTTTTTCGGCTCGGTCAGTTGAAACTCGGAAAGGGAATCCCCGCGGATTTTCCAAGCGGGCCGCGGTGATTTGATGGTTGAGTGTCCGGCGGTGACGGATTGCCAGAACTCGCGCTGTTTGAGGTGTGGATCGTTTAAAACTTCGGATAGGGTTAGGACCACGCCGACGGGGACCCGATTTTCCGTGGCACGTTGTTCGATTTCGGACCGGGTCATTTTCGCAATGGTATCGGCAATGATCTCGTGTAGCGCCTCCCGGTTTCGGGAACGAAGATTGTTACTTTTGAACCGCTTGTCGATTAGCAGCTCGGGGCGTTTCAAGAATATGGCGAAAGCGTCCCAAAAGGTTGGAACGATATTGAGGTATGCCCAACCGTCCATACACCGGAATAAGTTGGTCGGCACCACCGTCCAGAAGTCGTTTCCATGTCTGGACCGAATAATGTTGGCGCAGTGCCACATGACCGTCGTGAACTGACTTAAGGCCATCACGACTTCGAGCATGCCGATGTCGATGATATTTTTCTGTTTCGCGATTCGACATGCATTGGCCGCCGTGTACGCGAACGCGCCACTTTGAAATTCCGGATAGTGCCCAGGCAACGTTAACGGTGCGCGATCCGGATCTCCCATTAGATTTGTATACCCCCCCATCGCTAAGATCACACTTGGAGTCGCTTGCCAGTTGCGCTTCGGGCCAGTCGCTCCAAACGGTGTGATCGAAACCTTGACAGGGGTCTGCCAGCTGTTAAACCCGAGCGCCATGAGCGAATCCGCGGTTGCAGCTTCTGCAATAACAATATCTGCTTCACCCGCGAGGTGAGCGATCAACATGGGGTCCGTGGTGTCGACACGACGCTTGCCGGCGTGCAGGTAGTAATCGGCGGCGGCTTGACTGACCCAACCGGGGGAATCGGGTTGCGATTCAATCCGGACGACGTCGTATCCGGATTGTGCAAAAAGCCGACCGCAATAGCCGGCCGCGAAACCACCGATTTCGAGAATGCGATCCATCGTATGCGTTACTTAATCAGCGAGCTCGTCGACCAATCCCCATGACATGGCAGTTTCGGCGTCGATACGTGCGCCCGTCAACGCCCAAGCAGCCATTCGATGGCGACCGATCCTCGGAAGAATGCTTGCGGTACCTCCTGCACCAGGGACAAGACCCATGGACACCTCGGGCAACTGAAAAAACGCGTCTCGTCGCGCAAGAACACGATGTGCGAACGCCGGTAATTCGATTCCTGCGCCGATACAAGCTCCGTGCACGTGTACCTCAATACGGTCGTGAACACTTGCCATCAAATTTCCGGCACTACGGGCCACTCGAGAAACGTGAGCGAGACCGGCGTCGGTGGCTTCGCCGAATTCGTCGAGATCGCCACCCGCACTGAAGCACGATCCTGCACCTCGCAAAGTCGCTCTGCGAATTCCGGAATCGAATGACAGTAAGGACAGCCCAGCACATAAGGCGTCCCGCATCTCGGCGTTGTAAGCGTTGCGCTTCTCCGGTCGATTCAGCGTGAGGTAAAGTTCGTCTTCGACCCGCTCAACGGTCACGGCCGGTTCGTCCGTACTTGGCGAAGGTTTGCGTTGTTCGCGCCCCCCGATCCAGCGTTGAAACTCACTGCCGTGTTGTAAGGTTGAATAGGCGAGAGACTCGGCGACCAACCGTTGCGGGATACTGATGCCCTCGTTGTAACGAAGTAATTGGACTAAGACCGCGGAGGCTATAGGACTGTTTGAAATCGCAAGTTCGATCGACTCAGCCTGCTGTCTGTTTGGGACAACCACGTCCGCGAGTGGGGGCGGTATGGGGTCCTCGGTAATCGCAATGACGGGGCATGGGGGACGATGTGGCGGAAGTGGAAAGGCCCCGTCTACCTCAACCAGCACGAAAGGGGTGTCGAAAAAGACGGAAAATTCTTCCGCTGAAGCGGCCGAGTACAATCGAGCGCTAAGCTCAGACAGCAACATTGGCTCGTTCAAAGGTGCACCTTCGTCGATGGCAGAGAACGGTGATTATGCACAAACGGGCGCGCAGATCGGGTATGCCACGATACGATCAGCACATGGGTCGAGTAATCCGACGATATTTCGCGGGTATACATTGGCGGGATTGCGGAGTCGTTGATGCTGTTAATACGTAACGCCGAAGTCGAGGGTAGTCGTGATTTGGACGTCTTTTGCCACGACGGAAAAATCCACGACATTGGACAAAATCTCGTGCACCCGGATGCTGAGACCGTTGATGCGAATGGCGGCGTTTTATTGCCTGGTTTGCACGATCATCATGTGCACCTATTTGCGCATGCAGCGGCGCGACGCTCGGTTTCTTGTGGCCCTCCGGAAGTGGGCGATGATGAGACGTTGGCGACAGTCCTTCGAAATGCCGAAGATTCAACGGACGGCTGGATTCGGGGCGTCGGGTATCACGAATCCGTTGCCGGCATGCTCGACCGGCATACGCTCGATGCCATGGTGTCGGAACGACCGATTCGTATCCAACATCGATCAGGGAAGATGTGGTTTATGAATTCGGTAGCGCTTCAAGTGCTCGGCGTGAACGAGAGTAACGGCCAGTTATTCCGCAAGGACGAGTGGATCCGCGAGCGCCTCGGCTCGGCGATCGATCATTGGGCGGACGTTACTGCCACATCCCGACTGCTCGCCAGCTATGGCGTCACCGGAATCACGGACGCGACGGCTTCCAATAACGCTGAGGTCGAGCGTGATTGGTCCGCTATCGATCTATACCAGCGGGTGCGACTGATGGGGAACGAGGACCTGGGTCATGGTTCGCTGAAAATCATGCTCGACGACTATGCGTTACCCGAAATCGACGGATTTCAACAACGTATCCGCGCAGCACACGACCGCGGACGGCCAGTCGCCGTGCACTGCGTGACCCGCACAGAACTCGTATATACGTTATCAGCGCTGACGGAGATCGGTTCACTTGCGGGCGACCGAATCGAACACGCGTCGGTCGTGGACGAGTCAACGTTGGACTTGATGCTGCGAGTCGGTGTCTGCGTGGTCACTCAGCCTAACTTCTTGGTTGAACGCGGGGACCAGTATTTGAAAGACGTTGACGCACAACAACTCGAATTTCTTTATCGCGCCAAAACTTTTCTCGACGCGGGAATCCCGCTTGGTGGTGGTACCGATGCACCGTTTGGAGGCGCTGATCCCTGGGCCGCAATGCGTGCGGCCGTTCACCGTAGAACCGCGTCCGGCGAGGTTATTGGTGAGCAAGAAAAACTCACTCCGGAACAAGCGATCGCCATGTTTACCTCCTCGGTTGATATGCCTGGTGGTGCGTCGCGAAGGATCGCGCCAGGTCAAACAGCAGATCTTTGTTTACTCGAACGGCCTTGGGCTGAGGCACGAGACCGGATTTCAAAAGACGATGTGGCGATGACCGTGATGGGGGGAACGATTACCTATCGACGTTAATTGCTGACTGGCTTGGAGTCAGGGTGAAGCGATATATCCTGCCTTGCTTGTTGATTCCCTTAAAAGGGTCACGGATCGAGTTCGGCGAGCACTTCGGCGGTGTGTTCACCCAGTTTGGGAGCGCGTCGATAGATCGACCATGGTGTTTTTTCGAAACGATAAGGCGCTCCGGGGTAGGTGATCGTGCGGTCAATGTCCTCATGACGCACCGGAACGTGGAAACCGCGTGCTTTGAAGTGCTCATCCTCGAATGCTTCCTCGGGCGAGTTGACGGCACCGGCGGCAAGTCCGGCTTGTTGACAACCGAGAAAGAAGTCTTGCGCCGAAACGCTTGACGCGATCAACTGCAGCGCCGCGCGACCGGCTCCGAAAATCGCCGTGATGGCATCGTCTTGACCGATAAGAGATAGATCAAACGGCCCTTGCCACTCGGCGCCCATTTCGAGAAAGACTGCTTCTGGAAGTTGCTGGTCGAGTCCGAGACTCTTAAGCCAGTCGTATAAAGCCTTGAATTCATGGGGAAATCGGGGCGGAACACCAGTATTTGCATAGCGTCCATCCGCACATAGTTGCTGGGTTTCGCCTGATGGACTAACGGACGCGTGGCGCCCGGTTTGTCGCTGTACCGTCTTTTGCGCGACGAGCCAGGAATAGGTAGCCGCCTCCGTCGATACGTTGGAAGCTGCGGTCATGGACACGTCGATGAATTGCCCTTCCCCGGATACGCCGCGATAGAGTAGAGCGGTCAGTGCCGACATGTACGCAAAGTGAGCCGCTGTCTGATAACCCTGTAGCGGACCCCGAATCGGAGGGAGTGAGTGGTCGTCGTAACCGCAACTCCATGGTGGTCCTGATGTTGCCATGATGGTCAGGTCCGTCGCTGGTAGATCACTCCGTGGATCGTCTCGACCGTGAGTCGTCACTGCGAGGTGGATAAGGTCGCGTTTGATTTCGGACAAGGTGGGGTAATCGAGCTGCAAATTTGAGAGCCGATCGCGCGGTTCGGCTTCGATGAGAACATCCGTCGTTGCCATCAGTTTTTGAAAGGTCTTGGCGCCCTCAAGGTCATCTAGGTCCAAGGCGATAGCCCGCTTGCTGGTGTGATAGTGCCACCAGTACAAACTCCGGTCCGGCCCCGGCTTGTTGTCTAGAAACGGCGGGTAGCTTCGGCTTGGATCACCACCAGGAGGTTCCACTAGAATCACGTCGGCACCCATGTCCGCCATTAATTTACCGGTGAACGCGATACGTTCATTCGCGAGTTCAACGACTCGCAAACCGCTAAGGGCTGTCATATGACCCCCTCAGCGGTAAGCTGGGTGACCTCTTCCTCGCTATACCCGAGAACGCGGGTCAGTACGTCCATGGTGTGCTCGGAGAGACACGGCGCGCCATGAGTCATCTCCCAGTCGGTTTTCGAGAAATGCACGGGTTGTCCGTCGACTCGGACCTCACCCATCTCGCGATGCTGAACGGTCGGCCAGAGCCCAAACGATCCGGTTGCCGGGTCGCGATCGATGCGTTCTTCGGGTGTAAGGACGGCGGCTACAGGAACTCGGACGTTTTGGAGCGCGGTTTCGATCTCATATTTTGTTTGGTCTTTAGTCCAGCCGCTCAGGTGTTGATCAAGCGCGTCTTGTTGGTTGAGCCGATCCTCGTGCGTGGCGAACGCTTTGTCTGTTAGCCATGGACGTTGAATAACGGAACAGAGCGCATCCCAATCCGATTCGTTACGGCACGCGATCGCCACCCATTCGTCGTTGCCGAGGGTGGGGTAAATACCGTGGGGCGCCATGGGCGGCCATTGGTTACGATTGGAGTGTGGCGAACCTTCTCGCCGCATTGGATTGGCATTGATGGTCCAATCCAGCAGCGCGGGTCCGTGGAGAGTTAACGCCGATTCCGAACAAGCCAGATCGACCCACTGGCCCTCGCCCGTTTTTTGACGGTGCAATAACGCCAACATGATAGCCATGGCCATGTAGTAAGCGCCGGTGTGATCCATAAACGAATAGCCCCAGCCGGCGGGTTCTAAACCGGGGAGTCCGGAGCTGAACGTAAGTCCCGAGACGGCCTGCACAATGGGGCCCCAGGTTCGAAAGTCGCTATAGGGTCCGACGTGTCCGAAGCCACAGTTGGACACGTAGACGATGTCCGGCTTGATGGCTTTGAGTTGTTCGTATCCAAAGCCCCATCTTTCGAGTACACCCTTGGCGAAGTTTTCGCTCACGACATCGGATACACGAACGAGCTCAGCGAGAATTTCCTTCGCTTTTTCGTCTCGAAGATTAAGCGTAATACCGAGCTTGTCGGTGTTGTGATTATTGAATGCGCCACCAAGGTCGATGCCTCGTCGATCGTCGATAAACGGTGGGGTGCCACGGAGAATATCCCAACGGCCTTCGCGCACGGGGTCTTCGATGCGGATGATCTCGGCGCCGAATGACGCCAACCATTTGGTTGCGCCAGCGCCCGCTAGCTGGCCGGTAAAGTCGCAGATCCGGAAGGAAGACAAAGCTCCCGGCATGGGGCGTTTCTCCTCTTTTAGGCGACGATGCCGGATTGGCGTAGTGCAGTAATTTCCTTTGTCTCGAGACCGAGCTCTTGGACGAGGACGTCGTCGGTGTGCTCGCCTAGCAACGGCGCGCGTTCGATCTCCACTTCGGATTCAGAGAGTCGTGGTGCAAAACCGAGCAAAGGCACTTCCCCGTGACCGGGATGATCGATGTGGTGAATGAATCCGCGGTCGACGAGGTGAGGATCGCTATGTAATTCTTCTGTATCCAAGCATGCTGAGCAAGGTACGCCGGCATCACCGAGAATTTGCATCACATCGTGCTTGGTGCGTTCGCTCGTCCACGCAGTGAAGATGTCGTGCAATGCATCAGCATTTTCGCGCCGCTCTTCCAAGCCCGCAAAGCGTTCGTCGACGATAAGGTCTGAACGGCCGATCGCAACGCAAAGTTCGTCCCATTGCCCGGCGGTAATCGGCATGATGTAGACCCAGTCATTCGGACCAAAAGGTTTGCACGGGTAGATGTTGACGGGTGGCAGTCCCTGAACGTTGCCATTACGGCGAGCAGCTTGGGAGCCCCACTTGGACCCCGTCGCGATGCGCGTACGCATGTAATAGGTCATTGCCTCCTGCATCGAGATTTCTATTTCTTGCCCATCCCCTGAGCGGAGTTTTTGTATGTAAGCGGCCAGAATAGCCATGCCGAGCTGGACTCCCGTCCCAGAATCGCCCGTTGTCGGGCCCGGTACCAGTGGAGCGCCGTTCGCTTCACCGGTAACCGAGAATGCACCGGCCGCCGCCTGTGCGATCATGTCGTAGCTCTTATAGTGCGAGTAGGGTCCCGACGTTCCGAATCCCTTCAGTCGAGCGTAAATAAGCGACGGGTGTATCGCTTTGAGCGTTTCGTAATCGACCTTGAGACGTTCTGCGACCCCGGGTCCATAGTTTTCGACGAACACATCGAAGCGCGGAACTAATTGAAGCAGTAGATCGTGGCCTTCCGTTGAAGCGAGATTGAGTGCCATGCTCCGCTTGTTGGCATTCCAATTACAGAAATACGCGGAATAGTCTCGGTTCGGGCTTAAGCCGACGGCCCGACCCGGATCACCGTCGCCTGGCGGTTCAATCTTGACGACCTCGGCACCGAGCCACGCGAGCGCTTGGGTGCACGACGTGCCGGCCTCGTACTGCGTCATGTCGAGAATGCGCATTCCTTCTAGAGCAGGCATCCAATTCCCTCGAGTTTTCCTAGAAAGACGCCTTAGTGAACACCCAGACGGTCTCGTGATCAACGACCGTCGTGGTACGACGTCGTATAGAAGACGAATTCGGGGTCGTTTCAGCGATTCCCTTATTGACCCTTGAAGACCGGGCGTCTTTTTTCTCGAAAAGCGACCCGTCCTTCCGCTCCATCCTCGGAGTCCCGGACAGACAGCAACAATTTACGTGCCAGAGCTCCTGCTTCTGCGGGACTCTTGTTAAGAGTTTCCAACGAAAAGCTCTTTAACGTTTCGACAACCAGCGGTGCTGAGTCGACCAGAATGTTGGCTAGCTCGTTCGCTACCTCGAGTTCACTTCCCGGCGGGACGACTCGGTTGACCATACCCATTTCTCTGGCGCGCTCTGCCGATACATCTTGCCCGAGTAACATGAATTCCATTGCGAATTTATGCGGTATACGAGCGACGGCGCTTGCGATTAATCCGCCAGTAAAACCGACTTGCGCTTCGGGGTACTTGAATACGGTCGTTTCTGACGCGACAACCAGATCGCACATCTGGACGATGACGTATGCGCCACCGATGCACCACCCGTGCACGGCAGCGATCACAGGTTTATCCAAGGCGACGCCAATGCTCGGGACGCCGCGCCACAGTTCGCCAGGTGGATCTTTGATATCCGCGCCGACGGAAAAGGCGCGATCACCGGTCGCATGCAGAATGGCGACGCGGTCGTCCGAATCGGCGAACCGTTTCCAAGATGCTTCCAATCCGTCGACGACCGCAGAATCCAACGCGTTCATACGATCGGCCCGATCGATCGTAACGGTTGCAATGCCGTTAGCGGACTCGTAATTGACGCTCACGATTCGTCCAACCAAGCATTGAAAGTTGCAGGTCGTTTCTCGTGGAAGGCGGTGACTCCTTCCCGAGAGTCCGGATGATGATCCGAGATCGCGGTCTTTGCCGCAATTTCGTCGAGGGACTGTTCCCAGGATATTTCGGCGGCGTTGTATATCGATCGCTTCATCAGCCGCATCGCTACCTGGGGCCCATTAGCGAGTTCAGTTGCCAATTCGATAGTCCTCTGTTCGAGTTCGCTTGCGTCAACGACTTCGTGCACGAGTCCGAGCTCGAGGGCTTCATCGGCCTCGACGATCTTTTTCCGCATGATGAAATCCATCGTCCGGGCGACACCCATGTGTTGGACGAGCAAATACTGACCGCCCTCGTCCGGCAGCAGTCCGAAACGAAGCGTTGCGCTGCCCATCCGCACACCCCGCGTCGCGATACGAAAATCGCACGCCAACGCCAGCGAGAACCCGGTTTGAATGGCGACACCGTTGATGGACGCGATGGTCAATTTATCGAGCTCGCGAATGGCGGTATTCACGCGCTGCGAAATGGTACGAAGACCGTTGTATGTCCCGAGATGATTGTCGTGCCCGTGGCCAATGGGCCGAGTGAGAGGCTCGCCAGCGACTTTGGCATTTTGGTATCCCTTGAGATCGTCCCCTGCGCAAAAAGCTCGTCCGCTGCCGGTGAACACGACGACCCGAACGGCGTTGTCCATTTGGGCCTGGGTAATAACCTCCACCAAATCTCGCTTGATGGAAGCAGTCATGCCGTTGAGTCTTTCCGGTGTATTGAATTGAATCCAGGCGATCCCCGGTTCCTTAAGAGACACTCCGAAGCCCTGAAAATCTCCAGTATCCATCTGTCCTTCCTATGATCGTGTTTTGGTTATCGTAAACCAGTCGGAGCCTGTAGGGACGTGTGACCGTAGCGTCGGGTCGTGACTTAACCCATGACCTGGGTCCAGGTCTCGAGGTTTTGCACACTGAGGTAGCTGTTTCGGGCTTTGGTTTCAGCCATGGTGGCATTAGGTACTTGGCCGTAGTTGTGTCCCGGTAGCAACAGGGTATCGTCAGGCAGCGATTTGAGTTTCTGCAGGCTGTGATACATGTCCTCAGAATTAGACCCAGGTAGATCAACGCGACCACATCCATCGATAAATAACGTATCGCCGGAGACAAGTGTGTTACGAACTCGAAAACACTGGGAGCCAGGCGTGTGGCCTGGTGTGTGTAAGAATTCAATTTGAACATTGCCGACGTCGAGGGTATCGCCCGAGTCCACCTTGACGAGATCGGAATCGGATAATGCGGTGACTTTTTTCATGCCGTCGGCTTCGTGTTTGTGCACGTAGACTTTGACGGGTTTGTGTTCCATCAACTCGGCTACACCGACGATGCTATGTCCGCCCATCCCTCCGCCCACGTGGTCGGGGTGGTAGTGAGTGGCAAGCGCAGCGGTGAGCGTGTAGTCCCGTTCTTCCAGGTGTTTGATCAAGCCTTCGATATCCCAAGCCGGATCGACGATGGCAACTTCGCGGGTTGATCGTGAACCAACGATGTAGGTGAAGTTGGCCATCGATCCGATCTCGATTTGCTCGATGATGAGCTCGCTTTCTTCGTTATTGGCTTCCGTCATGATTCCTCTGCCAGTTCATGGGTTTAATCCCCAAGTAATCGTTCCATTATAGTGTCTCGCTGAAATATAAGAGTCGAGGTGTCATAGGAAGATCGGTGAAGAGGGTCATTCAACAAAACGCTGAATCGAACGAGCATTGATTTGATGTACTACACCTATGCCACTAGCCCGATCGGACAATTGTTGTTGGCCGGCTCGGCAGACGCACTCCAAGTAATTGGGTTTCCGCACGGGGATAAAGCACGACGTGCAGATATCGGTTGGGAACGATACG
>JAKUTH010000080.1 GCA_022448085.1 Pseudomonadales bacterium
GCATATTTTTCGGAAGTCGCACGGGTGCTGAGAATGTGGCGTGCAGAACTGACCCATTCGGGTGTCATAAAGGTAAAACGCGGCATGGTACGACTCGCCATGCGGTCGTGTAATGTCCGTAATACCGAGCCGAGCGCTGCGTGTTGGGGTGGCACGCCGTCGATTTGACAACGGGACAGAACGCCCAATCGGGCTTGCGCCGCGGCCACTACGTTGGGGTCCTTGCCGTGGTATTGAACACGTGCAAGGTTGCTGACGACTGAGTGGTCGCCCTGCACTTTAAAGTCACAATCGGTGCTGTCGAGTTCACCGGTGCTAACGTCGACGGTGGCACCGCTGAAACGGGCGTACCATGCGAGTTTATTTCCAGCGTGCAAATACGCAGGCGGGTTATGGGCGACTTCGCAGAGCGTGAATTCGCCTATATCAGCAAGCCCCACTTCGTTGCGAGCGACCGTTTCGGTCAACACCACACGTGCGGCTTCGACCCACTCCGCCGAGGCAAACGTCAAGTCGCCGATGCCATCTGCCATGGCAGCCAAGACGGCGGACACCTGTAGTGGTTCGTCTGCCATATCCCTTCCCCTTGTTGTTCTTTTTATCTTTTGTGTCGCCCGGAAACAACTGCAATGGACGTTGTATGTCGGCGTCGAATCTCAATCCTACCAAACCCGAAACGTGACGGGTGTTCCGGCTAAGTTGGCAACCAACGTCGAAACGCATGCTGAAAAACCTGCTGGACATTTTCGCCTACGACTGCTCCGTGGGAAACTGAAATTTGGTCGAAGTCTCGAGCAACGGCCCAGCGACAGAACTCGCGTAGCGCGCAGTCGTTCTTCAAGACCGTGGCGCGCTGTAGTCGCGTGGGTCCGAAGCGCTGCCAGGCGCCGTTGAATCGGAGTAGCCATCGAGTCGCCCGGCTGGCGCTGTGAATATTGAATGCTAGATCAGAAAGAATCAGTGTCCGCGATGCGCGGTGATAGACACAAATTTCCCCGTAGTCATCTCGTGTTTGCACGAAGACGGCGTCGAGCCACGGCTCCCAGTTGTCGATGGGCGCGTTGGATGGCCCAACGTGAACTGCATCGGGGTAGGTTGCTAGGTACCTGTCGACGAAATAGCCGTGGATGGGGTTGGGGGTAACGATCCAGCGAACGGTGCCGAGTGTGTTCAACGCCGCGCGAGTTGCCGAATCAAGAATGGTCGGTGAATACAGGAGGAGTTCCGCACGGTCATTGGCGATGACGACCATGCGCAGCGGAAGGCTCAGAAGTGAATTCAATTCGAGTTCTCGTTCCGCACACCAGATCGATGGTCCCAAGGGTTTTAACACTTGCCCAGCGTATGGCAACGGCGTCGGCGACAACGACGAGATGCTCCGTCGGAATAGTTTATAAAGCATGGCGTTAGGCTAGTGCGCTGATGGTCGGAGGGTAAGTTTTCTAGAACGCTGTCTCAGCGCGGCGCTGAGACCTTCAACAACCGTTTAAGGTCGTTTAAAGCGGCTTGAGCGTTTTGCATTGGACCGTAAATGAGCGCGACACGTAGTCGGTGGTCAAGAATGAGGAGTGTGGGCAGGATGATGTTTGAGGGTGTCGATGCGTTCAAGGCATTGAAAAAGCGAACTGTGTCGGCAAGGCCCCAATGAGGAGTTGCTGAAAATAGTGTTGCTTCATTAGACCCTAACGTCGCGACATTAACTCGATCACGGTCGCGCCCGATGGCAACTCGAATTCGCTCAGCGTCCTCGATGAGACGTTGGCATGCCGGCGAACATGCACTGTCGTGCAATACCACCAGGAACCAGTCTCCGGGAACGTTACTCAACTGGAGCGGGCGTGCATTTGAGTCGGTTGGATTAAACGAGCCTAGCTCGACGACCGGAGAAACCAGTTCGCCGTAGTTGACGGTGTTCTCGGGTTGCCATTTAAAGGGGCCCAAAACGAATAACGCCGCCACGCATATAGGAACCACGAAAACGGCGACGATTCCGACGAAAACCCATCGACCTCGACGTTGCCCCGATGATTGGGCACTCATGATCTTTCCTGTTTCATGGAACGGACAAATAACCCAACGCTAATCAGTGCGACCGCTAGTGCCAAGGCAAACCATTGGAACGCATATCCGAAATGTCTGTTCGCGTCGAGGCCTGGGGGCCGCCAGTTTCGAATAAAACCGCCCGGCATCCCGTTGTCGAGCAATAGAGAGATTGGTAGCAAATCGAGTCCGAAGGACGAGCTAAGTGCGTCAAAGTCGATCTTCTGCACTCGCCAGATTCCTTGGCCCATGGACTCGATCATATCTGCGCCCGCGAGCCTGATTCCTTCGCTGGGCGGAGCGCTAAGACGACCAGTAACGTGCGGACTTAATGGATTGGCGGCAATTTCTGGGAGTTGGTAACGGTCGGGGTTGGCTTCGACCCAGCCGCGGTTTACCAGAACGTGACGGTCCGTTTGACCGATTCGATACGCCGTGTATACAAGGTAACCGGTACGACCTCCGAGCAACTGATTGTCGAGGATGGTTACGGTATCGAGGCGATAGCCACCGTTGGCGAACGCTGATTGACCCACCTTGTCCAAAATTTTCGACTTTTCGATCCCTTCGAGATCAAATGCGGGAGACTGGGCATGATCTTCGAAACGAGCCAGTGCCGCGCGCTTTCCCTCTCCGCGCTCAAGCTGCCAGTTTCCAAGGTTGACAAATATGGCGGTGACCACGAGTCCCAGGATCAGTAATCCGACCTTCTTGGAGCGGTCGCTCATGGATGCCTAGCGGTCGGGATTGGGGCCTAAACTTAGCTCCCAGTTTGAGTAAACCGAATAACGCTTTGTTAGGCCATAGACAACGGCGACGAAGGCAGTGAGCAGCAGTAACGAAGCACCGAGCTGATCAAGATGGTCCATGATCCGGGCATCTTCTGAAAAAACGGGGATGACCATCAGGTATTTATTCACCCAGGCACCAATACAAATACTAAGAGCGACTAAGCACATCCACCCAGTCGAGCGATTAAAGTAGGCAAAAATTAAGGCAGTCAGCGGGATGAAGAAGCAACCCGCAATCATCGTCCAGTAATAACCCGCGTAGTGTCCATACATCTGGCGCCAGAGTGGTTCAAATTCTTGGGGTAGATTGCCAAACCAGACTACGAAGTACTGAGCCCAGTAAAAATAGAGCCATAACAGAGTAAAGCCGGTCACGAGAGTGCTCAGCTGACGAACATTACGCTCGCTGAAGGGCGAATTAGCGGAGCGGCCGAGTAGCGCCGGAAACGCGATCAACGCGGCGGTCCCAGCAAAAACGCTACCGAACCAGAAGTGGATGGGGAAGACGGTGCTCACCCACTGGTGACCATGGCTTGCAGGGACAATCATCATGGCGAAGTCCCAAGCGATAAAGGTATTGCACAGCACGAACGCCGCGATGATCCAAGGCGACATCAAGTAGAGTTGTCGTTCGACTTTTCGATGCGCCGCCTCGTTCGCTTCGGTCGTTGCTGTCCGATCCTGCTTAATGCCTTTCCACACATACGCCCAGCTCAATCCGTAAAATCCTATCAGCGCGTAGAGATTTCGATACAGTAATCCTTCACTCGTGAGCCAAGAGGCGGTAATGCCGCTAAGGTGGGCGTCGGCTGAAGAATGCAACCAATAGAAGAGCTCTTTTTCGTAAGTAAAAATCAGAAGGAAGCCGACGATGGCGAACGGAGCGAACGCCATCGTGCTTAACTCAGCTAACCGAAAGAATGGTTTCGCCCATTGGGCATAAACCAATCGGCAGATCGCGCAAAATACAACCCCTACTTGACTGACCCCCATCAGGAAAAGAAACGATACGATCAGTATTCCATTGTCTGGTCCGGCAACGGATGCGGTTGAGCCGTATATGGGGCTTGTGAAGCCTAGCAAAGCTAGGAGGCTGACGATCGTCTTCATCGTATTGTGCTTGTGAGCGTTAGATTGCATTCGACCGTTCATTGTTCACCAAACTGAGTTTTCACGTAGTTGATGACGTGCCAACGTTCCTCGGGGCTCAGCGCGTCGCGATAGAGCGGCATAAGCCCACGTCCGCGCGTCAGCGTGAAGAACAATTGGCCGTCGGCCTGATCTTGGGTGTAGGCCTCGTTTAGATTCACGGGGGCTTTGGTTGCGAATTTCTGTCCAACAGCACCGTCCCCCACTCCGGTTTTACCGTGACAAACACGGCAGTTGATTTCATACAAGTTGCTTCCGATTTGGATCGAAGCGTCGCTTACGGGAACAGGATTTGTGAGTGCGGCTGCGTCCTCCTTAGCTGCAAACATACCGTCCTCAGTCGTCGGTGCGGGCACGGTTTCGCCTCCGGTAATGGGAACCGATCCAGGACCGGGATCACCGGGCGAAGCGGACTCTTGGGCTTTGACGGATGGTTGATCGACCATGTCCTCGTCCCATGGGAACGTCCATCCGCTGGGCGCGTAACCGACAATCAGGGCTATAAGGCACCCTCGATGAAGTAGCCGAACCAGAAGGGATGCACTTTGCTGATTCATCAGCTTACTCCCTCCGTACCGTCGCGGATTGCCTCGGCTCCGGCTGCACGGAGAATCGTTTCTGCTCGTTGAACGTCGTCGACCCCGCAGCCAATCGAGACGGCAAATTTATCGACGGCGGCCTCGGGCACGTACGGGCGGTTTTCGTCTTGCTTCCAAAACGAAGTCCAGAGTCCGTTAGGTAGCCGCGCGCTAACGAAAAAGCCAATCACCGTGAAAATAATGCCGAATAGGATCGTTAATTCGTAGGTAATGATGAGGTAGGGCGGAAACGTGATAATGGGGCGGCCGCCTACGGGGTGGGCATAGAGTACCGCCGTGATGGCCGCCAATAGAAAACCAGAAACTCCGCCAAAGATTGCCCCGAAAAGCGAAAAGCGCTTGATCACTGATCTTTTCTCACCGAGGACCTCTTCAACGCCCTCAATGGGCACCGGCGACATGAGTTCTGGGGTACCTAGATCGGCGCTTTGAATCGATCCGGCCGCTGAGAGCGCGGATTCTGGATCCCCAAATAATCCGACGACGAAGTGTGTCATGCGAGACTTCCTCCCGATGCAGCAGCGGGAATCTTCTTGGGTGTGTCCATGGTCTCTTTGACTTCGTACATCGATACGCTTGGGAAGATCTTCACGAACAACAAAAATAAGGTGGTAAACAACGCCAATGTGCCAACCAAGATTGATATTTCAACCGCGCTAGGGACATACAGACCCCAGGCATCGGGTAGGTACTGGCGTGACAAAGAGGTCGCGACGATTAGGAAGCGTTCGGTGTACATGCCTATGTTGATGGCAATAGAGAGGTAAAGCATGGGCACGAACGAGGTGCGAAACCGCTTAAATGCGCAAAGCAACGGTAAAACGGCGCAAAACGTGATCATCTCCCAATAAAGCGGCGCATAAAACCCAAAGAGACGGTAACGCAGTGCTTCGGTCTCTCCCGACGCACCGCTATAGAAGCCGGTGAATATCTCGACGATGTTGATATACGACCAGAGTAAGGACAAGACCAGTAACAATTTGCCGAGATTGTCGAAATGAAGTTCGGTGATGTACTCCCCGAAATCCATGAATTTCCTTAACACGAACATCACCGTCACGATGCCGGCTGTTCCGGAGTAGATCGCTCCCACAACAAAGTACGGGGCGAAGATCGTTTGGTGTAACGCCGGCACGATCGACATCGCGAAGTCCCAGGAGACAATACTGTGGACCGAGACGGCGAGCGGAATGATCAGGACCGCAAGAAACGTATAAGCCCAGTGGAGTCGATGCCATTCTCTGTCGGTGCCGCGCCAGCCGAGCGACAGCAAAGAATACATGGTGTTGCGCCAACCTCGAGTGCGGTCTCGAACAGCGGCAAAATCGGGGATAGATCCCATGTAGATGAAGACCGTGCTGCCTGTGATGTAGGTGGTAATCGCCATGACATCGAACAACAACGGCGAGCGAAAATTTGGCCACATTTCCATCTGGTTGGGGTAAGGGAGGGTCCAATGAATGAACCAGGGTCTGCCAACATGGACCATCACCATCATGGCGGCGACCACGAGTGAGAACAGCGTCATCGCCTCTGCGCTTCGATACATCGCTTTGCGCCACGAACTGTTGGTGATATGAAGGACGCAGGACAACAGTGTTCCGGAGTGGCTGAGGCCGATCCAAAAAATGAAACTTGCGAGGTAGGTTCCCCAAACGCCGGGATGATTCATGCCCGCTGCACCGATACCGTAGTAGAGCTGGTAAAACCAAGGGAAAAAGAAGCAAATGAGCGTTAGTGCCAGTGCCGTGGCAAGAGCCACATAGTAGTTTGAACCTGTCTCGACGATCGACGCGACGACGTCGTTATGAATGTCGGTGTACTTCAAAGGATTTGGGTCACCTTGCATGGCTCAAGCCTCCGTCTCGACTTTCTTGAGATACACCACAGATGATTTAGTGTTGAGCTCGTCTAGTACCCGATAGGCTCGAGGGCCAGCCAACGTCTGCGAAACGTTGCTCTCGGGATCATTTCGGTCGCCGAACGCCATGGCTTGACTTGGGCAGGTTTGAACGCAAGCAGGCTGGACTTCGCCATCACGCACGCGGCGACGCCCATCGTCTTTAGCGGTGTCCTTGGCTTGCCGAACACGCTGAATACAAAAGGTGCATTTCTCCATGACGCCTTTTTCGCGAACCGAGACGTCGGGGTTTAATTGTTGATCTAGAGGGCTATCCCAGGTGTGGTCGTTGTAGTTGAAATAACGCACTTCGTAGGGGCAATAAACTGCACACGAGCGGGTGCCAATGCACCGATTGTAGATCTGAGTATTGAGACCGTCTTGATTGTGGTAAGTCGCGCTGACAGGGCACACTGTTTCACACGGCGCGTTATCGCAGTGCTGGCACAGCATGGGAATTATGTTCAGTTTGACGTCCGGGTATTCACCCTCCCAGTAGTGCTCCATCCGTAGCCACTTAACCTCACGACCTTTCGCAAAGGCCTTTTCGCCCACGATGGGAAGATTGTTTTCCGCTTGGCATGCGGTCACGCATGCGCCACACCCGCTGCATTGATCGAGATCAATCGTCATCGTCCAGTGGTAGTCGAAGTTCTCGTAGTAACCGGGCTTCCGATTTTTTCGCCAGCCCTCGGCAATTCTGTCCAGGAAACTCATGTTGGTATTACCGTGATCGGGATGTTATTCATTTGCGCGGTGTGATCGCCTCCGGTCGTGGTTTGCACTATGTCGCGTCCAAGGTCGCGTGATTTACCGCCGGTCTTCACGATGTCAACGTGGTCACCAGTCGCCAGAATTCTTACCCTCGTCGCGTTGGAGGCTAGACCACCCGAACCCTCATCGATCAGTGGACTGAGGATCTCAAGTGGGTTGGCGCCGCGGCCGTTGGCGTAGCGTCCGTAGTTGGTATGGCCCTGACCGATCGGCATGGCAACGACGTCTGGTCGGATAGCAGGGAACAGAAGGACCGGGGCTTGAATCGATCCCTCGGGCGACTCGATGTTGACGAGATCGCCTTCCACCAGACTTAGTTCTTCTGCGGTCGTGGGATTTAGCTCAACCCAGGAGCCGTAGACAACGCTAGTCATGGGATCCGGAAGCTCCTGTATCCATGGGAGATTCGCTCCGCGTCCGTCGTGCATGGTCGTTAAATAGGGCTGCAATACGATTTTGTTATCCGCGCTGTCACCAGAAATTTCAGGTGCCTGCACTCCGACGCGCGCGAGGGCGCCTTTATCAAGTGTGACGGTTGCGTCGCGGTGGTTGCTTTTGCCCCACACGCCGGCCTTAAGAAGGGACGTCCAGAACGTGTCGAAAGATTCCGCTTGAGTAGAAGAGTCGCTTTGTTCGTATATCGCGCG
>JAKUTH010000081.1 GCA_022448085.1 Pseudomonadales bacterium
CTGAGTCCGACCAACACAGCGTCGGTTTGGCTT
This sequence comes from Pseudomonadales bacterium, assembly GCA_022448085.1. Taxonomy (GTDB): domain Bacteria; phylum Pseudomonadota; class Gammaproteobacteria; order Pseudomonadales; family Azotimanducaceae; genus UBA11889. Next base: position 34 of record JAKUTH010000081.1, read on the forward strand.
TCGTTCCAGCGGTACGTGAAACCTGCCCAATCACCATCTCGCCGCACGAGCAGCCGGGTCTCAAGTCGACGCATCGATGCGTCGTCGCGTTCGTCCATCTGCATTTCGACGTGTTGAACCAATACGGATCCGGTCGGATACACCCAACGTTCTGTCGAACTAAACCCAATCGTCAAATTGTTGGGAACCGCAAGCCAACGGCGCGTTCTAGCACCCGAAGAATATGCGGGAACATTTACGTCGTATTCGATAAAGCCTGAAGCGGGCGTTAAGGTCGAAAGATCCGAAAAAATATTCGTCATCGACAACTTCGTTGGGAACGAAGTGCTGCTTGAAGATTCTTCCAAACCGTGTATTTCGCCACTTCGAGACACTAGAAACAGTTCCGCATCGTTCCCCTCGCCGAAGGATGCGAGCTGGCTAGTCGTTCCGATCGCCGTATTGAAAATCACGCTAGATCCACTATATCCCAGACTCCAAAGGGAACCTGAAACGAAGTCGCCGTATATGTACGTGCCGAAGAGTGAGGGCATTTGAGTGCCTCGATAAACGTATCCGCCGGTGATGGAAGCACCCTCACCGCGGCCATATTCGTAGATTGGAGGGGTAAAGCTCGAATCAGGTAACGTTGTTGAACATCCCGCATAGCGCTCCGTCCCTTCGAACGCACACCAGCCATAATTGCCGCCGGCCTCGACGATATCGATCTCTTCGAGCCGACCCTGCCCCACATCGCCGGCCCAAAGGTTCCCCGTCTGAAGGTCAAACGAAAAACGCCAAGGGTTCCGCAAACCCAAGGCATAAATTTCGTCACGTACATTTTCGTTATTACGGAAAGGGTTGTTCAAAGGGATGTCGTATGCATCAGCTGGCTCCTGTGGATGCACATCGATCCGTAAAATGGTTCCGAGCAGGGTCATGCCGTTCTGACCGTTGCCATCCGGATCACCGCCGCTTCCCCCATCGCCAAACGCGATGTACAAATAGCCGTCCAACGGGCCGAACGCGAGCATCCCGCCGTTGTGGTTCGAATAAGGTTGCGTGACCCATAGGAGTTGTTTTTCGGAGTCGAGCGCCGCCATGTCCGTCGCGACATCCCAACGAAATCGCGAAATGACCGAGCGCCGGGGATTCGGCGCACTGTAATGTACGTAGACATATCGGTTCGTAGAAAAATTGGGGTCAAAAGCGAATCCCAACAACCCCTGCTCGTCGTTTCCGCCGTCGAACAAAACAACATCAGATAGATCGAGTACGGCATTCTTTATCGAAACGTCAGAATCGTTTTCAAATCCGTAAACGCGGCCCTTTTGCTCAACCACGATCAGTCGATCTTCGCCGGGAACCGCCGCGAGAAATACTGGGAGATCAAACGTCAGTCCGGAAAACACCCGGGAGACGGTAATACTGCCGATCTCCGTAGAATTCGTGGGGAGTGCAACACTCGCGAAATCGGAACGCCGGTCAATGCCGAAGAGTGTTGCCGTGTCGACGATTCGTTCTGCAGTATACGTCTCGACCTCGATCGAGCTATCGCGTGTCGCCGAAGAACTCAGGGCGCCAGCGACCAAAGTCGCGTCTCTGAAGCCATACAGGTACCGGAGAAGCAGTAATCCATCGGTCAGAGCATCTGTCTCCCCATCACCGTCAATATCCAGTTGCGCGACGTTGGTTTCCAGGTACGCAGAAATAGCATCTGCGCTCGCCCGTACGGCACTGCTCGAGACCGCGCCTTCACTCAGCGTCGTTCCAGAAAACCCGAAAAGGTATCTTAAGACGAGCAATCCATCTGTTAGAGCTTCAGTCTCGCCATCACCGTCAATGTCGAATGAAAAGTCGGCTGCGGACGACTGTCCGTTCTGAACGACCGCGAGGAATAGGATGCCCACGACTGTTAGGGAAAGTCGGCTCACGATCTCAACATGTTCCTAGGCCCATCCACGGGTCAAAAACCTACAACAAACAGTACCAGTCTAGCCAATCAAAGCCCGGTACTGTTGTCCCTGTTTTTCCTCACCAACATCTTTGTTCAGCGTCATTACGTCTTATCGTCTCCTGCCCACAAAAAACGGGCAAAAAAAGGGTGCCGACGGGCACCCTTTTCTAGTCGGTAGCATTCGTAGGCGTTAAAACCCACGAACGCCAACGGTCATCGCGCTCTAGAACGCGTGCTTCGCTCTCACGAAGAACATCCGACCACGTGGGTCATGAATGGCGAGCTCGATCGAGGCACCAAACGCACCCAGCGGTGTGGGATATTGGTCGGTGATATTTCGTCCGCCGATCTCAAGCACCGTATTGCTACCACTACCCGTCAATCCATCTAACCGATGGGTGTAGGTAAGGTCGATGTAGGTCAGTGCATCGATGTCTGTCGCGGTCCAGGCGGCATCCACTTCCTTGTTCCAGCGAGCTCGCAGTAACAAGTTGGTGTTATCCCTAGACCAGTTCACGGTCGCGATCGCACGCTGCTCGGGCAGTGTCGGGATGACGTCAATACCAAGATTTTGTTTACCAACCGCATCGCCCGTCACGCCACCGCCCAAGTCATAACTGAACTCATCGATATGGGTGGCTTCGATGCCGACGCGTAGGCTGCCGTAGTCATCCGTATGCCAGGTGTAATCGGCGTAAACGTCGATTGCCGTGTGTTCCATTACCTGCGCGTTCAAGTAGTACGCGTTCACCTGAACGATCGTGTAAGACGGTGCACCGCCCCGAACGATGTTTGGGTTGGCACAACAATTGAGCCAAGCAACGGCATCGTCACGACTGACATTAGTCAGGTCGGCTTGCGGATACGCCTCTAGGAACTTGGAAAAATCCGCATCAACAACCCGCGGTCCTCTGAGCAAGGTGATTCGATCTTCGAAGAAGAAGTTGGAGTAATCGACCCCGAAGTTGAGGTCACAGTTGTCACAAAAGTCGGCCAGTGCTACTGAAAAGCCAAAGTTTGTGATTTCCGCCTGCTCCGGTTCGAGATCGGGATTGCCTTCGAACACGTTGGTTCGGTACGTCGCCTCAGTGTCGTTAAACAACAAGTCATTGGTCGACTGCAAGAACGAGCTCTTCGGCGTAAACCGTTGACTCATGCTCGGCGCGATAAACGCTGTCGAGAAAGAACCTCTGATCGCTAACCAGTCTAACGGCTGCCACCGAATGGCAATTTTTGGGTCGTACGAAGAACCGATCCCGGCGTAAGACGAATACCGTCCGGCAATTTGCATCTCAGCGTAGCCAAATTGGTCGTCATCAACCAACGGCAGAGCGATTTCTGCGAACGCCGATTGTACGGAGTCTGTCGCCCCGTAATCGAGCGAACACGCGTCATACCAGTTGTTGCACTGGTTCTCGTCGCTCCTGGCGTCCCAGATCAACCTGGTTTTTCGATATTCAAGGCCAAATGCCCCATCAATCGAACCCGCCCAACCTTCGTGTAATTCCCCGGTAGCAAGCACGTCGTACGTGAGCAATTTGGTTTTGAGCAAGCGAATCGCGTTGATGTCGATCGAATCGGCAACAAACTGCGTATTCGGATAATCGCCCAAATTCGGATTTCTCCATGCGCCCGGATCCGTACAGACACGGTTCTCACAGTTAAGCGCGCTGGTTGAGAATGGGTTGTAGTACCGGTATGAGTCGGCAAGGTCCGTTATGCCCGGCTCAGGACCGATCATCCCCTGGAGACCCAGAAGCACCGCTCGATAACTCTGGTTCTTGCGGAACCGAAGGTCGACGTTCTGTTGCAAACTCGCGGTCCCGGTCAACTCCCACCCGTTATCAAAACTGTACTCGATCGCATGATTCATGCGATAGGTGTTGATGTCGTAGGTCGCGTATCCGATGTTCGCACCCGACGCATCAAGGTTACCGGGTAACGTTCCCAATTTTCCGAACAAACGTAACGCGGCAATTGTCACGTCTTCGTTAAAGGGAATACCCGCCGAAGAATCGAACGGCTGATCGGCGAGAATGACCGCGCCCGCATCGTCTCGATCGGGTACGCCGTCAGCGTTTGCGTCGGCAGCAAACAGCAATTCATTGCCGCCCGCATCAACAGCACCGTCCCCGTCGCGATCGTAAAACGCTCGGTATGGATTGCCCGGGTGATCACCCATAATCCCACCGAGGATCAGGTTAATGTCACGAATACGACCACCTGGGTTGGTGGGCGATCCCCGACTTTGCGCTCGTTGCCGCGAATAAATGATGTCCGAGGTGTAAACCATTTGATCGTTGATCTGATACTCGTAATTCAAATACGTATTCAGAACTTTGTTGGGCGAGACGAAGTTAAAGAACTCGCCAAACTCAAACCGGCAAATCGCACCCGAAAGGCGCCCGCTAATGTTGTTGCGCACGTTGCCGACTTGGTCGGCACCATTGCCACCGGGGCTCTCGGCCACGCCGCAGCCCGGATCAGCCGTCTGCTGCGAGCCTGTAATGGCACCCGTTGCATTGCGGACCGGCACGTTGTAAGAACCTGGGTTACCGGTACCTGAACTCGATACGCTGCGTCCAAGGAGGTTGGCACGCTCTGTTTGGGCTAGTCCCGTCCTCTCGCGATGCTCCATCGCGAGGGTGAAATACCCTCGGTCCATGGTATCGCCGATAATAAAGTTTACGACGTATTCATCATGATCGCGGTGGTGGTCGGTGTTAAAGAACGCACCGATTTCAGCGCCCTGAAACGCCTTCTTGGGAATCACGTTGATAACCCCTGCGACCGCGTCCGAGCCATAGATGGCCGACGCCCCGTCTTTGAGGATATCAATACGTTCGATCGCAATCTGCGGAATAAGGTTATTCAGGTTGCTATCGAGCACCCGTTTACCGTCCAATAGGGTGAGCGTCGCGCCCCCACCTAAACCACGGAAGTTCGCCCCCGTTCGGCTTCCTTCTGGGTTGGTTACCGAGTAGTGGGACGAAAACGCGTCCGAGCCGTAGTTGAAAGTCTGGTTATAAATGATCTCCCCAAGTGCCGGCGTGGCTTCAGCTAAAATTTCTGCTGCCTCCAGGACCTGCAAAGGTGATGCCGAGTCAAAGTTATCACGCTTGATCAAAGATCCCGTGACAATGATCTCTTCGATCGCGTCGTCTGCATCATCTGCTTGTGCCTGGAAAGACCATGCCAACGCACCTAATACAAACCAGGACATTCCTCTCAACAAAAGGCGTCCCGGTATTGCACCGTTTCGTGGTTTATTTGTGTGCATCACCCCTCCCAAAATTCTGAGTTTGTTCCCACTTAAGCATTAATCATAATGACCCATTAGTGTCAACTTGTATCTTGGTCGTAACGTATATAGGACCCGAAAACGCCTCGCTCTAGCGGGAAAGCCAGAACAAACTCGACCTCATTTCGATGGCTTCCGTAACAGACGGAAACCGCCCATCCTTCTCCTTACTATTGGCACTTAGAAGGGTTATATCGAACGCCAACGCTACAAGAGCATTAGTTTGGCTTCTTAACGACGAGGCCCTTTGATCTTACGCTGAGCACGGCTCGGTTTGCCGATCTTGATATGAATAACGAAGCCATTAAATTTGTACGAAGACGCAGCGGTGAACTGTTTGCCGGCGACGCGTAAAAAAGCAGCGTTTAAGCATCTTGAAGCGTTCGATAAACATCGTCTCGAAACAGCAAATCCCATCGAGTCACACGTTAAATCGAAAGTGAACGACATCGCCGTCAGCCACCACGTATTCCTTGCCCTCAAGGCGCCACCGCCCTGCTTCCCGAGCCGCCAACTCGCCACCGTGTTGTACAAAATCCTCGTAGGCAATTACCTCCGCACGAATAAAACCTTTCTCAAAGTCGGTATGAATGACACCGGCAGCGGCCGGCGCCAATGTGCCCACCGGAATCGTCCAGGCACGCGCCTCTTTTGGACCTGCCGTAAAGTAACTCTGTAGACCCAGGAGGCGATAGCCAGCGCGAATAACGCGATTAAGTCCCGGTTCGTCGACGCCAAGATCGGAGATGAATTCCAGTTTTTCGGAGTCGTCAAGTTCCGCGATTTCCGACTCAATTTTATTGCATACCGGAACGAACGCTGAACCATCCGAATCTGCAATCGACGCGACTTCTGTCAACAACGGATTGTCGACAAATCCGTCTTCAGCGACATTTGCGATATACATGACTGGTTTCGCGGTAATGAAATGACAATCTTCGATTGCCGTACGGGAATGCTCATCGAGACCCAAATTTCGCACGCATATCCCATCATCAAGCGCCGCTATTACTTTGTCGACGACCCCCATGGTCTTTCGCGCATCTTTATCTCCGGCATTGGCCATTCGCCTCAGCCTATCGTGAACGCGACCAGCAGTATCGAGATCCGCCAAGGCTAATTCCGTATCGATGATTCCAATATCGTCTGCGGGCGATACGCGGCCAGAAACATGAACTATGTTTGCATCCTCGAAACAACGAACTACGTGGGCAATTGCTTGCGTTTCTCGAACGTGCGCCAGAAACTGATTACCGAGCCCCTCGCCTTCGGACGCGCCTGCGACAAGGCCAGCGATATCAATAAATTCCATGACGCTAGGAATTACTCGCTCCGGCCGAACGATCTCTGCAAGGCGATCCAACCTAGGGTCCGGAACCGGTACAACGCCCGTATTCGGCTCAATCGTACAGAAAGGGAAATTCTCCGCCTCAACCTTCGCGTTGGTGAGCGCATTAAATAACGTGGACTTGCCAACATTCGGCAATCCCACGATTCCGCAATTAAATCCCATTAAACGTCGACCTGCCCTTCTTCGGGCGCGTGAAAACGAGTCATCGCTTTCTGCCAATGCCCTGACAGTGCAAATTTAACGACCTCGTCATCTAGCCAAGCGCTCGCTCGCTCTTTATCGAGGTCGTCAGCCGACATCCTCGTCCGTGTGAGAAACGGGGTCATCCTGTCCGGGTCACCTGGATGGCCTACACCAATTCGCAAACGTGCAAAATCAGACGTTCCAGCGAACGCCCCGATCGCACTCTTAATTCCGTTATGACCGTTGTGCCCGCCTCCCAACCTTATCTTCGACACCCCAACCGGAAACGCAACGTCGTCGTATACAATAAGAATCTCGGACGGCGCAATCTTGAAGAAACGAGCTGTTGCTCCAATAGCTTCGCCCGAGGCATTCATGAACGTCGTCGGGAAAAGAACTCGCACGTCCCGGCCAAAGAGCTCAGCACGCCCACATTCACCCAGGAAACGAGACTCTGCCCCTAATGCAATTTCAAAGCGATCTGAAAAACATCGTAACCAGCGTTCGCCCGCATTGTGGCGGGTCGAGGCATATTCACGCCCCGGATTACCAAGTCCTACGATCAGCCGTAGGTCCGCCACTCCGGCCTCCCTATCGACGCCCGAAATTAATCTGAGTCAGATTCGTCCGTTGCAGAATCGTCCCCATCAACTCCAGTCTCAGCTGAGTCACTCGTTGTAGAACCCTCTTCGTCAGAAGCACTTAGAGCTTCCTCATCCCCTTCCTCGTCGTCTTCCAATTCGTCTTCTTCAATTTCAAGTCGAGGAGGTATGACGCTTGCAACTTGCACGTCTCGGTCTTCCTCGACGGAAGCCAAAGCAACTATAACTACGTCTTTCGGGACAGTAAGGTCCGATAATCGGACGGAATCACCAATTTCGAGCTCAGCCATATCAACTTCAATGAATTCAGGTAGATTCGCGGGCAAACAGGTAATCTCTACCTCGGTAAGATTATGCGAAATGCTTCCCCCGTCGACTATCACTCCGCTGCATTCTTCCTCATTTAAG
>JAKUTH010000082.1 GCA_022448085.1 Pseudomonadales bacterium
GCAGACGCGAGCCGGAACAACCCGAATGTCCCCATGCGCCAACCCATTTCAACCGCCTTGTAACTCGTTTCCGACAACGATCTGTCACCTATTTGTGCTCCGAGGTTGTATACGGCGACTTCGATACCACCAACGTCCGACTCAATCGCAGCGATACGCTCTTCGATGGCGCCCTCGTCAACAGCATTCAGTAGAAATCCCGACGCCGACCCACCTTCCGCCTCTATCTCAGCAACCATCCCTTCGAGTCCATCTTGATCAGTTCGACGGCAAAGACATGCGTGGTAACCCTCTTTAGCGAAGCGTCGAGCCACCGTGCCGCCGATACCTGCGCCAGCACCAATCACCAAACAAACGGGTTTCATAATCGATCGACTCCTTCGTACCAAACATCAAGACAAACGGGTGGAATTTTTCTCGACGATCGTTAGAAGAACGATACAAGAACGTTCGCGTTAATGCAGATGGTATTCCAACACGATTGGAGAACCTCACGTATAGGAGAGTCGCCGACGCTTCGATCAAGCCTCTTTAGGAGAGCGTAATGTTTTGGTTTCAGTGGTGGAGCCAGGCACCACCGTAGTGACGATCTAACTTATTGTTATTAAAAGATTAAATAGGATCTGTAGTAGCGAACTACCCCCAGATCTACCCCCTGGTTGATACGGCCTCACTGTTGCGAGGCCGACGACCAAACACCCCTTATCCTGATCACAGCGGGTCGCCGCCGAGCACCGCGGGGGTTTCGCAATGGGTCTTCAGAATGAACCGCTGATGGTTCTCAATCCGCTTCGTGAGGGCCCCGGCAATCTCCGGCACCAGGGAATTTGCCTCGAAGAACTTAAACATACCTTGGTTCTGGTGGGTCAAAGGCATGATCTCGGGCGGGGGTGGAAGCACGCTCATGCTGAGCGTAGCCCAGTAGATGTCAGCGGCGGTGAGCGCGTCGCCAACGAGATAACTCGATCCGCGCTGCGCCTGAGCCTCGAGGCGCCGATCGAGCACGGTGATCGTCTCGGCGATCTTACCCGGGGCCGCGGCACTCGCTTCCTCACTGAACCCGTACTTTTGCGCTAACGGGCTGTCGACCAGAATTCTCATGTTCCAGACCAGACCGTCCTCCGCATGCACGATGGCGCACAAGCCGAAGACCTCGGCACGGAGTTCGAAGTTGTCGGGAATCAGAGTCGGGGTACCCGCTGCACCAATTCGTTCAGCCAGCGCGAGCTGCTCTATCCAGACGCTCCGAGGCCGCTCCTCGTCATGGAACATCGTGGGTAAGCTCGTCTGTGCCGTGAGTTCGTAGAGCGTTGCCTGCCGATCCTCGCCCGTGGCTGCGTCGACGCCCATGCGAGGATGCAGCACCCTGATCAGCGGCACGCCTTTCACGAAACAGATGTTCTTGAGGGCCTCGGAAAACATCGCAGGAATTCCGGGCACAAAAGTCACCCGCGTTCCGGTAGTCATCGCTGCCGCTTCATCGAGCGTGATGAACTCGGGAGATTCCATTTTTTTCGACATCGCGCGCTCCTTTTCTCTGGCGTCGTTAGCTTTCGTCCGGGTAGTGGCAGATTCTCTGAGTACGGGTTTCGATACCGTCTATGAACGTGAAGATCATCTCTTTACCACGCATTTCCCGGAATACAGTATCGAAGAGGTCGAATAATCTGAAGACCATGACGCCTTCATCGTCGAAGTGAATTGCGGTGTTGAAGTTGTTGCATACAGCTCCGACGTCTCTGGCGCCGTTTTTCAACGTGCCATCAACGCGAAAGTCATGGATGGTTCCATACGCCGCCACCACAACCCGATTCCCACATTGCTCTATGCGCTCCAGATGACCAACCCGACCTGAAACCCCGTGCCAGAGCCCTCTCATGTCGACGACACCTTCTGCGAGTGGTTCGGTGCATGTCGACAAAATGGGCATCGGTATGGTTGTGTAGCTACACCCCGGGGTATACGCCTTGGGAATATCATCAGCGGATTTTCCTGAACCGTCGAGCTCGGGCAGGTCACAGTAGTTCACTGATCTACCGTTTTGCAGAAATATCGCCGGATCAGTCGTATCGGGCGGCCTTGGCACCGCAAAGGCATAGACCAGGAGACCGCCCACCAGGACGGCCACGAACCTGAGCAGCCATTTTGTAATACGTAAGATCATTCTCAGTCCAAGCCGCTCGCTACCGATCAGCGTGCGTGGTCTTCCGGGCGCATCTGGCCACGGCCGTTTATTATTTTACACTGTTAGTGTCATATAAGGCTTTGAACTACGAATACCTCGTGTCCGAGTGACCTGGGCTGGAGAGGCATACCCCCGAGGAATACCCAGCGCCACCGCCAGCGCCATCCCCCCTTGATCCTCTCTCAGAGTGGCAACTAATTTACTTTTCGGTCCCCTAGTGAAAAAAATCGTGGGGATTTTTCTACTGAGTAAAGTAAAGGGGTATAGCGCTTAACGAACTGGCCGAGACAAAACACGAGGACTAGTATTGGTCGAGGTAGGCGGCATAGGTGAGTTGATATGACGTTTTCTCAATCGGTTCGTAGCGCGTTAATCGACAACTACGCAAATTTCAAAGGTACGGCCAGCCGCAGCGAATACTGGTGGTTTGCGTTGTTTTTCGTCCTGGTGATTTTCGTTGTGTCGTTCGTGTTTGCAATTGTCATCGCGATGGCAGGGTTTGGCCAAGCAGCGATCGGTATCGTGGTAGGCGTCCTGATGCTTGCACTAATTGTGCCAACGCTTGCTGTGTGGGTAAGACGTTGTCATGACGGAGGTCGTAGCACCGGGGAAGCAGTGGTTATCTTTGTATTAGTCAACGTCGTGAGTCTTGCGATACCTGTAGGCGGTGGCTTTGTCGAAGTCTCCGGCGCGGTGCAAACGCTCGCCTGGGTCGCCTTTGGATTAGCCGCTTTGTACACGCTCTACTTAGCTACCAAGAAAGGAAGCGTTTAACGAATTGGCCGCTACCAGAGACGAGGACTAATATCGAAGGCGTAGATCGATTGGGGAGGATCGAGATGCGTATTAAACTTCTAAAAATCGTTGGCATCATCGCAGCAATCTACATCACCTTCGTGGTGCTACTCGAAGCCGTATTCCTCGGTTATTACCAACCCAAACTCGAAAGTAGCGGAATTCCAATGCTCGTCTTAACCACAACAGACGAAACAGGCGAGTCTACCCCGCGTCGACTCGCGCGCATTGAGGTCGATGGCAAGGTCTATGTGTCAGCCCACCATTGGCCGCGCGGGTGGTACCAGGAGGCACTCAAGAATCCCCAGGTAAAATTAGAAATCGATGGGGTCACTGCCGATTACATTGGGGTACCGGTCGAAGGGGAAGAATTTCAGAACGTGGCGACTGAATTTCCGCTCCCGTTTGGAGTTCGTTTTTTGATGGGTTTTCCACCGGAGCGGGACGTCCTGCGGTTGGATCCAGCCACTTCAACAGCTAGACGCGCCGAAGCCGAGTAAGGTGACTTAGCATCGGCGCCATTAGCACTCAGGTCGTCATTGTTGGAGCGGGTCCAGTTGGATTGACACTCGCTTTGGACCTGGCTCAGCGCGGAATCAAAGTCTGTGTGCTTGAGCAAGGATCTGAGGCGCAAGCCGGTGACGCAAAATGTAATACCGTGAGTGCAAGAACCATGGAAACGTTCAGGCATCTGGGTGTAGCCGACAAAGTACGCGCCGCGGGATTACCGGACGACTACCCTACAGATGCCGTTTTCACTGACGGTTTTGGCGGAACCGAGATTACTAGGATCAAACTCCCCAGCCGTAATGAACGAATGCAGTCTAACGGTCGCTCGGCTCCCGGGTTCTTAGATAGCAATTGGTTGACGCCGGAACCCGTTGTCAGACTAAGCCAGTACTTCCTCAACCCCATTCTTTATCAATACGCCAAGACATTTCCCAACATATCGCTAATGCCTCGGGTCATTTTTCGAAAATACGAGACGACCGAGTGCGGTGTTCACGTGACTGGAGATTCAATCGCTGATGGCAAATCCATCGAGCTTGAGGCGTCCTATTTAGTAGGCTGCGACGGAGCACGCAGTACGGTCCGCAAGCAAATGGGAGTGAATCTCATCGGCGATGATCAACTTGGTAGAACTCGCTCAACGCTAGTCCGGTGTCCACAAATCCGGGATCTCTACAAAGGCCGGCCGGCTTGGATGAACTGGATCTCCAATTCAAAAGTCAGCGGGGTTTGTATTGCCATCGACGGCAAAGAGTTATGGCTGCTGCATCGGAATGTACCGGCCGACGCACCGGATTTCGACGCCCTCGACGCAGATCAATCTATCCGCGACTTAGTCGGTGTTGCCGACTTGCAATGGGAGGTCATACAACACGTGGACTGGACCGCCCGACGACTGGTTGCTGAACGATTTCGAGTAGGCAACGTATTCATCGAGGGTGATGCGGCGCACATCTGGATCCCGATGGCTGGTTACGGGATGAATGCGGGTATCGCCGATGCGATGAATCTGTCGTGGATGATGGCGGCAGTGCTGATGGGCCACGCTTCGCCTTCCATCTTAGACGCCCATGAAAAAGAGCGACATCCAATTACCGAACAGGTATCGCGCTTGGCGATGGCTAAAGCCTTGGAATACGCTAGTCGAAATACGGGAAAAGATGTTCCCCGGGAAGAAGTCGCGAAGATCGTGTATGAGATTAACGCGCCACAATTCGCTTGCGAAGGTCTCAACTTTGGCTATTTCTACGACGACTCTCCACTCATCCTATACGACGCCGAAATACCCCCGAGCTATGACATGGGCAGCGCCACGCCGAGTACTGCCCCCGGTTGTCGATTACCGCATTTCGGGCTTAACGCAAAGGACTCTATCTACGACTTGCTGGGACCGTACTATTCCCTACTCCAACTTAACGGTCGCAAGATGGACAGTCTGTTCAAATATGCGTTCGACGTTGGCCGGATGCCTCTCACCGTTATTGATGCGGAAGCAGAAGCCTCATACTTCCGTCACGATTTCCTGCTGGTACGCGCGGATCAACACATTTGCTGGCGCGGTAATGCGTTACCAGACGACATGACGGCTGTCGTCGAAAAGCTCACGCATCGATCCGGCTAAACGCGATTGGGAGCTGGCTGCGATCGAATTTATCGATTCTCGATGGCGTAATCAGGTCGGCAATCGGGCCGTGGAGTTAGCGGAAATGATTCGGAGCGGGGAGTATGGCGGCCAGTTCGGTATTCCGTTTAATCATTTTTCGCTGTTCCAGTATTTGCGAACGTAACAGTACCCTCGCTGTTATCCGTCCTTAACGGATGAATCTCTTGGTATTCTGGTGAGTCATACCAGCCTTGTAGAGCTTCCATATCTGCGAATTTCAATACTACTGACAGATGCTCAGCATCACCCTCAACGGCAACTGAGTTCATATCGACAAGGACGTACTCCCCTCCGTGGTCGCGTATCGTCTTAGTTACAAGGTCTCGATACTTCTCGAATTCTTCTGCATTAGTGACTTTGAAGTTTCCTAGAAGATAAGCAGCCATGTAGCCTCCTTTTTCTTTCCCTATTTGTTAGCCACCTTAAACCTTACAGACTAATTCGCCCTTTCGTCATCAAGCTTTGCATAGCTCGAGCCACGAATGCGAACTGAAGGATGACGAGTTGGAGGCGGAGGCGGAACGAAAAATTTATGAGGCGGTTTTGAACGAGATCAGCCTGCCAGTCATTGGCCGGTATATACATATAGTCGGGGCTTACGAATTCCTTGTATACATTCGATAAAACACAATGGAGAACTTTAGATGATCGGTTACATCACTATCGGGACGAAAGATATGGAGAAAGCGAAGGCATTCTGGTCAGGGGTGCTAGAACCCCTTGGCGCCTCCGTGATGATGGACATGGGCCGTTTAGCAATGATCGGGACGGGTTTGGATGCTCCTATGCTCGCCGTTTGTCTCCCCCACAATGAGGAAGATGCGTCGCCCGGTAACGGCAACATGGTTGCTTTAAGCGCGGTTTCCCGTGAAAAAGTTGACGAACTCCACGCCCGTGCAATGAATCTGGGCGCAAGCGACGAGGGCGCGCCTGGGGAACGGAATCCGACCTTCTACGGTGGCTACTTCCGAGATCCGGACGGTAATAAAGCGGTCTTTTTTCATATTTCGTTATTGTGAAATCGTCTTTTCACGGGGAGACACACTAATGTTGAACGCGATCTCGGTTTCTCGCACGGTGCACACACACTCCTAGACGTGGTTTGCGCAGTTACCCCGTTAGCTTCTCCATATCTTTTATGGCGCGCAAAAATGACATCGGCGGCTTGGGCAGCTTCGACGGCAACTTCTGACGCGTAGTTCCTTGCAGTATGCTCCAGGCATGCGCCGGCTATTCAATGTAGGAGTGCCCATGTATCGCGTTCTAACCATCTTGCTTCGTAGGGGGAACCGTCAGTTCTCTGCTAGGGCGAAGTCCTGCGCTACTTGCCGTATCTGTCAAAAGTTTATGCGGAACCAGAGATTTATGACGCGGAGTTTACAACCCACTCGATAACAAAGGATCAACACATGCAATTCGGTGCGCAATTCGTCAACTATGTCTGTACCTGGGATGACACGCTGGCCTGTATTCAGTCCATTCAGGACGGGCGATGGGACAGCCTCTGGTGGTCCGATCACTTCCTGGTTCCGGCAGGACGACCGGTCTGGAACAGGGAGTCACTGGAGGGCTGGTCTGTGGTGACGGCAGCTGCAGCAATAACCAGGGATCTGGAACTCGGACTGCTGGTGACCGGCAACATCTACCGGAATCCGGCGTTGCTGGCAAAGATGGCGGTTACCGTGGATCAGATCAGCCACGGGCGATATGTTCTGGGTATTGGTGCCGGGTGGTTCGCGGCCGAGCATGAGGCCTATGGCATCGAGTTCCCGTCTCTGAAGGAACGCTGTGATCGCCTCGAGGAAGCGCTCGATGTAATCACGGCGCTGTTCGCACTGGAGCCGGAACAGACCGCGAGTTACGAGGGCAAGTACTACACGCTGAAGGACTCGCCGATGAACCCGCCAAGTGTGCGCAGGCCCCGTGTACCAATTCTCGTTGGTGGCAACGGCGAGAAGCGCACACTGAAGACCTGCGCCAAATACGCTGATATCTGCAACATCGACTTCAACAACCCGGGTGGTGTAGATGTGTTCAAGCACAAGATGCAGGTGCTGGATAAGCACTGCGAGGATCTGGGTCGCGACCCTGCTGAGATCAAGCGCACTATGCTGATACCCATACGAATTGCTGACGACGAAGCAGTGGCGAAAGCCGAACTGGAACGTCGCCCGTGGATTCTTTGCGGCAAGCCTTCCTATATCGTCGACCTGATTGGTCAGTACTTCGATGCTGGCCTTGAAGAGATCATGTTTTCCGGTGTGCCGACGAAAAAGGAGAACTTCGATCGGATCAACGCAGACGTGCTGTCGGCTTTTGACTAATTCGCCCGACGCAATCGCCGGGATTTTTCTACCGAGTAAAGTATAGGGGTATAGCGCTTACTGAACTGGCCGAGACAAAACACGAGGCGGGGCCGTTCTTGTTTGCAGTATGCTCTGGGCATGCGCCGGCTATTACTAGCCCTAGTATTTATTTTGGTTACTCAGAACGCGCCATCGTCAGAAGGCGGCTTC
>JAKUTH010000083.1 GCA_022448085.1 Pseudomonadales bacterium
GGGTCGCGCTCGTTGGGCAGTCCAAAGACCGGGAAAGGACCGGGGGGTGTAATAAACAAGCAAGACGATACGAAGAGATCGACGAATCCGACTATGCAACCTCCGTGAGCCGAGGTATCAAAATGGCTCGTAAACAACTCACGGGTGGCTTGTTCGCCGTGCCCGTTATTGCACCGGAGTCTTGAGTATGAACGTACGAAATCAGATAAAGCACGGCATGCTCATCGCGCTAGCGGGATTTGTTGCGACTGGTGTCCAGTCGGAAGAAGCGGAGAAAGAGGAGAGTGCCATAATACAAGTGGGGCTTGATGTCGTGCCTGCGGACACGCTGGGCGACCTCCTAAAAAACGTGGAGGAACGTCGCGTTGTTGAAAGTCGCGAGCACGTGCAGCGTGAGCGAGACTTCCTGGCCAGGAGGGCAAATCAGCAGAAGATGTTGGACGACGCCGAAGCTGAAAAGCGGCGAGAAGAGCTTCGCAGTGAAAGACTCGAAACCCAATTTGAAGAGAACGAGATTCGTATTGGTAACATGTCGGAGCAACTCGACAAACGCCTCGGCTCGTTACGCGAACTGTTTGGCGTTCTACAGCAAGTTGCGGGTGACACGCGTGGTGTGTTCGAAGGCTCTATCGTCAGTGCCGAATACCCAGGTCGCGGTGAGCCGCTGGGCGAACTAGCCGCCAAGATGGGCAGTGCGACGCAGCTGGCGTCCATTGAGGAGATGTCGGAATTGTGGGAAGCGCTGCAACAAGAGATGACCCGGACTGGGGAGGTCTCCCGCTTTACCACCACCGTCAACCGACTTGATGGTATTCAAGAACAACGAGAAGTGGTGCGTGTTGGCGCATTTAATATCGTTGGTGAAGACGGGTACTTAAATTACGACATCGATGTTGGCGCCCTCGTCGATTTGGCGCGGCAACCCTCAAGCGAGTTTAAGAGCACGGCCGAAGACCTTTTTGACGCCGATGGCGGAGATATGGTGGCTCTGGCCATCGACCCGACCAGGGGCGCGTTGTTAAGCCTCGAGGTCGAGAAGGCGACTTTAGGCGAACAAGTCGGGTCGATTGGAAAGGGCTTTGTAGACGGTCAAGGCGGCATCATGGGTGCGATCATCATCTGGGTTGGGATCGTCGGCGTGTTACTCGCACTCTGGCGTTTCGTCGACCTTTCGTTGGTTGGACGCAAGGTCAACCAACAACGTGACAATCCCGATTCACCTACCGACGACAATCCGCTCGGAAGGGTCTTGAAAGTCCACGAAGACAATCGCGGGGTAGATGTCGAAACGCTCGATCTCAAGCTTGGCGAGGCGATCCTGCAGGAAACACCATCGATTATGAAATTTATCAACATTGTCCAGGTTATTTCCGTGGTCGCTCCTCTCATGGGTCTGCTTGGCACTGTGATCGGGATGATTCAAACGTTCCAGGCCATCACGCTCTTCGGCACAGGTGATCCGAAGATTATGGCGAGTGGTATTTCCATCGCGTTGATGACGACGGTGTTGGGTTTGTGTGTCGCTATACCGACAACGCTGTTGCATGCAATCTTGGCGCAACGCAGTCGTTCCGTGACGCATGTACTGGAAGAGCAAGCACAAGGATTGATTGCCCAGCACGCTGAGGAATCCGGGCAGTCGCTCGGCTGATCGGGCGTGGCAGATATTTATTACGCGATCGTCGGGTTCATCGAGCTCGGCGGGAACGTGGTTTATTTCATCGCGGCGACCACGTTTTTGATGTGGACACTGTTGTTCGAGCGCATTTGGTATTTTTTCTTTGACCACGAAGCGATTGTGGATGGCGTCGTCGGGAAGTGGAATAGCCGCGCGGAACGGACCTCTTGGTCTGCTCGTGCAATTCGAACGTCGATTATTTCCGAAACGAGACAGCTGATACGAGGCAATTTGCCGCTCATTCTCACCTGCATAACCCTATGTCCGTTGCTCGGGTTGCTCGGCACGGTGACGGGCATGATTTCGGTGTTCGATGCAATGGCGAGTCAAGGTGGAAACGCGCGATCGATGGCCGCGGGGGTATCGCAGGCAACGATTCCGACGATGTGCGGAATGATTGCATCCTTGACGGGCATCATGGGTTCCACATTTGTTCGTCGAAAGATTGATCAAGAAACCGAACTCCTCGCGGACCACTTGACCTTGGAAGCCATTGGGAGTGCTAGCTGATGGCGCGTCGGATGAATCGATTTTCAGCGTCCTCGGATGATTCAGACATCAATCTGACGCCGATGCTGGATGTGGTTTTCATCATGCTCATTTTCTTTATCGTTACCGCGACGTTCATTAAGCAAGCGGGTATTGACGTGCTCCGACCCGATGCGTTAACCGATTCAGCCAAGCCGCTTGTGAGCGTTCTGGTGGCAATCGGTCCGAATGGGGATATCTGGATCGATAAAAATAAGGTCGATCCGGAGACCGTACGTGCGCACATTGAGCGCCTGCATGCTGAAAACCCCAAAGGTGGGATCGTCATTCAGGCGGATCGTTTGGCCAAGTACGAACGGTTGAAGGGCGTGCTTGATGCGGCCCGTGGTGCGGGCGTCACCGAAGTTGCGATTTCAACTGAGGATTAGTAGAGGGTACCGCTGTGCTTAAACGATACTCTGCCAGCATTTTCGTGGGCGCGATCGTCACCGTCGTCCTGCTTTTCATCATGCAGGCAGTTATCAGTACGGATGAAAGTGGATTGAACGAGCGCAAAGGCGGAAGAATTCTCGACTTTGTTCGATTGCAAGAGGATGACGAGCTTATTGTCAAACAACGTAAGCCTAAGCCGCCGCCGCCGCCCGACGAGCCACCGCCAAATTTGCCGAAGCCGACGTTCGATGCGACGACGTCGCAAGGCGTCGAAATAGGCGTGGTGCAGGTGGACTTGAACATCGATCTTCAAGGAACGGGTGGATTTTCGTCGGACGGTGAATATTTGCCGATCGTCAAGGTCGCGCCAATGTATCCACGACGCGCAGCAGCACGAGGGATTGAGGGATATGTGTTACTGGAGTTCACCGTGACCAAAACAGGTGCCGTTCGCGATCCCAAAATCCTTGAGGCGAAACCGCCCGGTATCTTCGATCGTGCGGCACTGAATGCCTCTCTCAAGTTCAAATACAAACCGAAGGTCGTCAATGGTGAGCCCATTGAGGTCAGCGGCGTTCGGAATCGAATTACGTTTGAGTTAACGGACGCCTAGGGGGATCTGTGAAGAAACTATCGGCCTTTCTCGTCGCGGCTCTCCTGCTCGAATTCGGGGGGCAAGCCGTACGTCAAGTTACGGGCTTTGAATTGTTCCCGGCCTTGGACTCGGTCGCGTTTGCGGCCGAAGAAAAGAAACGAAGAAAAACGCGTCGTGTTCCCAACATCTCTGAAATGACGTACCGGAAGTTCGCCCAGGTGCAGGAACTGATGGATCTCAAAGAGTACGACGCCGCGTTAGAAGTCCTAGTCGAAATGGAGCGGCGCAGCCGTCGCTATAACGGCAACGAACTGGGCCAGGTTTTCTCGATGTTCGCGGTCATCATGTGGTCGAAAGAGGACAACGCGGGGACCATTCACTATTACGAAAAAGTATTGGAGCAAGGGGACGACATCTCCGAAGGGCTTGAGCATGGAACCATGTATTCGCTAGCCCAGCTCTATTTTGTTGAGGAGAAATATCAGCGATCCCTCGACATGATGGTTCGTTGGCTCCGGGTGAAAGAAGATTTTGGTGACGACCCGGGTCCCAATCCGAGGTACTTCATGGGACAGGTCTACTACGCCATGAAGGACTACCCAGGTGCGACTGAGCAGATTGAGATTGCGATCGCTATGGCCGAAGCGCGCGATATGGTGCCTATAAAGGAAAACTGGTGGCAGCTCCTTCGGTTCCTCTATTTTGAACAGGACAACTGGGACCGCGTGCTTGAAATTTTGCAAGTGCTCGTCCGCGACTATCCAAAACGCGACTATTGGGTTCAATTGGCCGGGGTATACGGACAAGAAGGCCATGAACGCGAGCAAATGTTGGCGATGGAGGTCGCTCACGCGGGCGGGTTTCTCGATCGCGAACGGGACGTTCTCAATTACGGCGGCCTCTTGATGCAAGAAGAAGTTCCATACCGGGCTGCGAAGTGGATCCTGGAAGGGTTTGACGACGAGCTTATTGAATCGACGGCAAAGAATTTGCAGAGCCTAGGTCAGGCTTACCAGATTGCGCAAGACGTTGACGATGCGATTCCTGTCCTGGAAGAAGCTGGAACGTTGTCAGACGACGGTGAGATTTTCTCGAGGCTGTCGCAACTTTATCTGGAAAAGGATCAGTATAAAAAGTGTACGGATGCCGCCGATAATGCGCTCGAGAAAGGGGTCGACCGCGAGTACAACACCGAAATCGTACTGGGCATGTGTTTGTTTAATCGGGATCGATTGACGCAGGCGCGAAAAACTTTTGTGACTGCCCGCAGGCACGCGCGAGCCGATAAGAATGAATCCGTCGAACGAATCTGTAATCAGTGGATCACCTACATCGACCGAGACCGCATTCGACGTGACCAGTTGGCGAAAGCCGAGGCTGATTTTGTGGGTTGATTCGTTACGCCTAACCCGCGTAGGTTAATCATCCCCAATCAATAGACGGGTTCGGTGTGTTTACCGGTATTGTTCAAGGCGTATGCCCTGTCGTTTCCTGCGAAACCCACGCCGGAATAGCCCGTGTTGCTGTCGATCTAGATGACCTCGCTAGGGGTCTAGAACTTGGCGCGTCCATTGCGATAAATGGCGCGTGTGTCACGGTGACCGAAATCGATGGGTCGTTGGTTGGTTTCGATCTCATCAAGGAAACTATCGAACTGTCGAATTTGGGAGAGCTCGCTGCGGGTACCACTGTCAATGTTGAGCGTTCTTTTCGAGTTGGTGACGAAGTCGGTGGCCACATTCTTTCGGGCCATGTCGCCGGCGTGGCTGTCGTAACGCAAATAAAATCTGATGACGGGCACCGGTTGGTAACCATGGCGATCCAGCGGGAGTGGATGGCGTATCTCATGCTTAAGGGTTTCGTTGCTCTCGATGGGGCCAGCCTAACCATCGCCGAGGTTGATCGTTCGGCGGCGACGATTGCGGTCAGCTTAATACCCGAGACCCTTGCGAGAACCACGTTTGGTCGACTCGAAGTAGGGGATCGGATCAACCTTGAAGTGGATTCCCGGACCCAGGTGATTGTCGACACTGTTCGCGAAGTCCTCAAAGATGAAAGCTTGCTTGAGGCAATCCGCTAGATCGTTTTTTAGCGCACGTTCGCGACGACCACGCGGTCGGACGAAGAGATTGAGCTGGTACGGTGCGCTGGTCCTTTTTCCTCTGATTGGTTGCGGGCCGAGTGCCGGTTTGCCCGACACCGAGACAGTTGATCCCATCGACGTGGATCGGATTATAGGGATTTGGGAGGGCACACTGTCGCAAGCGAATCTTCGAATCGTCGTTCGTATCGCTGAGGAAGATGGCCGACTCATCGCGAGGTTTGACAGCCCCGATCAGGGTGCCTATGGGATCGCTGCTGACACCGTTTCTTTTGACGGTGAACGACTGCTATTCAACGTTGATTCGATCAATGCTGGCTATGCAGGGACATTAAATAGCGACGGCTCGCTGATCCAAGGCCGGTGGTCTCAGTCGGTTGAGTTCGAACTTGATCTTGCCCGAGTCGACAAACCCTCGGTTCGTGCTCGGGCGCAAAATCCAAAACCGCCATTCCCGTATCGTATCGAAGACGTGCGTTTTCCTGGCGGGGCGCGTGGCGTTACCTTGGCTGGTACGCTGACGTTGCCGGAATCAGAAGATTTTCCAGTCGTTATCTTGGTTACTGGATCCGGTGCACAAGATCGTGACGAGACCATCGTGGGTCACAAGCCGTTCTGGGTGTTGGCCGATTATCTGACGCGCCATGGTGTTGGGGTGCTTCGATACGACGATCGTGGCTTTGCTCAATCGACGGGGAATATCTCCACGGCCACTACCGAAGATTTTGCAGACGATGCCCGCGCTGCTATTTCGTATTTGCAGAGTCGGAACGATGTTGTTGCTAATCGAATCGGCGTGGTCGGGCACAGTGAAGGTGGTAACGTGGTCTCGATATTGGCCGGGCGAGACGCTCCTTTCGCCTGCGGCGTTTTAATGGCGGGGCCTGCCGTCTCGGGAGAACAAATTCATCAACGCCAAGTTAGGATGATCATTGAACGTCAGCCATTCCCGATCGCGGACGACCTTGTCAAAAAGATCGCGGCAATGAATGAATCGCTTTATACAGCTGCCCGTATGAATGCGAGTTTCGACGAACGACGCGCAATTGCGAGAGACATCTATCAGTCAGCGTTAGCAAGGTTCGACGAGGTCGAACGAAAATTGCTGAACCTCAATGACGAGGTCCAGGTCGATGCTATCGTGACGGATTGGTTTCGTTACTTCTTGGGCTACGATCCGCGTATTGACCTTGAAGCTTCCAAGGTCCCACTTCTTGCAATGTACGGTGCCTTGGATCTTCAAGTTCCACCCGACCAAAGCGTTCCTGTGCTAGAAAAAATCAACACGAACCACGGGAAGATAGAGGTTCGAACTTTTCCAGACCTGAATCATCTGTTTCAACACGCGACGACCGGCTTGCCGTCGGAATACGGGGTGATCGATGAAACGTTAGCTCCCGAAGTGATGCTCGCTATTAAGGAATGGGTGCTAGCCAATTGTTGAAGCGTGCGTGGCTAATTTTTTCACATCGATTTGTTGTTTTATTAACTATATAAAACAAATAGATACACAATTATTATAATAAATAATTTACTATGTATTCGTGCTGAAGTGACGGCCTTTTAGGGGTTTGGCATAATCCTTGGTGTGCGACCCGCGTTTATAGAACAACTCAAGAACGCTTGGATGCAATCGAATTCCTTTTTGTGCGTCGGCCTTGATCCGACCCTCGATCGTTTTCCCAGATCCCTGGCTCGCGACGAAACGGGTGTGGTTCGATTCTGCTCCGAAATTGTTGACGCCACGCAAGCGTACGTTTGTGCGTTCAAGCCGCAATTCGCTCATTTTGCCGCCATCGGTCTAGAGGACGCGCTCGCAAAAGTGATCGATTACATCCACGAAACCTATCCGCATATTCCCGTCATTCTTGACGCCAAACGCGGAGACGTGGGATCCACTGCCGCGCGCTATGCAGAGGAAGCATTTGTTCGCTATGGCGCTGACGCGGTCACGGTGAATCCTTATTTGGGTTGGGACGGTATCGCCCCCTTTGCCGAGTACACGGACCGGGGCGTAATTGTGTTATGCCACACGAGCAATCCCGATGGCGGATGGTTGCAAGAATATCCAGCCGACGATCCCGTTTATTTACGGGTAGCGCGACTT
>JAKUTH010000084.1 GCA_022448085.1 Pseudomonadales bacterium
ACACCTCTTCGATTGGAAACCGGCGAGTCGGTCAAAATTGATGGAAGGCTCGAAGAAAATGTCTGGGATAACCTTCCAGACCTGGGTACGTTTGTTGTCACGTCACCTGACACGATGGTGCCGGCACCACTCGCTACGATCGTTCGCATTTTCTATACGGACCGTGGCCTCTATGTGGCTGCCTTGATGGAACAAGATCCCTCGACCCTGGTCGAACGGCTTTCATCTCGCGACCAAGGTCAACTCAACCGAGATTATTTTACGTTACACCTTGATACCTCGGGTGAAGGTCGATATGGATTTTTCTTTCAGTTGAACTTGGGCGATAGTATTTCCGACGGAACGATCCTTCCGGAACGCCAGTTCAGCCGAGATTGGGACGGCGCGTGGTATGGCGCTACTTCCCGCTCCGATGACGGTTGGATTGCCGAGCTTCACATTCCGTGGTCGTTGTTAACGATGCCCAAAAATAATAACGAACGGATCATCGGCATTTACGCGGGGCGCAAGGTCGCGTACCTAAACGAGAGTTACAGTTGGCCGGGACTGCCCTATACAAAACCGCGATTTCTTTCGGCATTTCAGCCATTGTTGATGGAGGGAGTCGATCCGCGCCAGGAATACAGTTTTTACCCCTACGTCGCTTCCACGTACGACAACCTCGACGGATCTAACGACCACAAAATCGGTGCTGACATATTTTGGCGCCCATCATCCAATTTTCAGGTCACCGCAACGGCAACTCCCGATTTTGGCAACGTTGAGTCGGATGCGGTGATCGTTAACCTCACTGCGTTCGAATCGTTTTACCCGGAAAAACGACTTTTTTTTCAGGAAGGACAGGAAATATTCACGACGAGCCCGCGATCGAATTCGTACAGTTCGTACGGTCAACTCAAACTTTTGCATACACGTCGGATTGGCGGCCCACCAATCCGACCGACAATCCCGGAAGGGGTTGAAGTCGATTATGCAGGGTTCAACCAACCGACAGAGTTGCTTGGCGCGATAAAGATGATCGGACAGGGTGGCCGAGTTAGATATGGCGTAATGGGAGCGATGGAATCGGATTCTGATTTTGTTGGATTGCGGGATTCGGAATACGTTCCGATCGGACAACAAGGAAGAGACTTTGGTGCTTTCCGGGCCATTTATGAAAATAGCAGGAGTGGTTATCGAGCTTTGGGCTACATGACAACGGCGGTGTTGCACCGAAGTCAAGATGCTCACGTCCACGCTGTGGACGCTCATTACCTCACGAAAAACGGTACTTGGAACGTTGATGTTCAGGCGATCACTTCGGACGTGGCGGATACGTCACCTGGATACGGCGGTTTCGCTGACATCCGCTATTACCCGAGGCAGGGGATCTCACATAGCCTCTCGCTTGATTATTTCGATCGACGTCTTGATATCAACGACGCCGGTTATCTCCGGCGAAATGACACTAAATCGATCGGCTATTACATGCGGTCTCGACGCTCAGACCTGGCGTGGTTAAAGGAAAGTTCGACCCGATTTTCGTTAAGTAGTGGTTGGAATATCAGCGGGGAAAATACCAGTTCGAGGCTGCGTGTCGGCCAGCAGCTCTCGTTTCATAACCTAACCAGCCTGATGATCGACGCCGAGTTTTATCCGTCACGCATTGAGGATCGAAATAGCTTCGGCAATGGGTCCTATCGAATTTCTGATCGGTTGGGCTTTGATCTCGATTACTTTTCTGATACGTCGAAACGTTTTTTCTACATGATTCGTGCAGATTGGCAACAGGAGGATATTGAGGGGAATCGCTACCGTCTTGGCGGGTCGGTTGTTTGGCGACCGACCGATCGCATCACAATGTCACTCGATGGCCGTTACACCACGCAAGATGGTTGGCTCTTGCACCGTGGTGGCACGTCGTTTGCGACTTTTGACGCTAACCAATGGTCGCCGTCGCTCGGCGTCGATTACTTCGTCAGTGCAAAACAACACCTGCGGTTAGCGGTGCAGTGGGTAGCTATACGAGCGAAGGAAAATATCCGGTACGAACTTTTGATTCCAGGCGCTCCTTTGACGGTCGATGAGGATTCGAGTGCCAGCGCCGGATCGGATTTTTCGATATCGCGTGTAAACGTCCAACTACGTTATCGGTGGGAAATTGCGCCGTTGTCGGACCTCTTCGTGGTGTATACCCAAAACGCGTCGTTGCCTAGCTCCACTGATAGACTGGGATTTGCCTCGATGTTTTCGGAAACGTTTGATAATCCGTTAGCTGAACAGTTGGTCGTCAAACTGCGCTACCGCTTCGGTTCGTGAACGTAGTCATAGTGCTATATTGCTGATATGCCGATCATGACCCTTGTCGAGAGGAACAAGTTCCTGGATGAGCCAGGTATCCTTCTGCGGATCGGTGTAACTCGTGACGATGGCTCGCCGTTGGTGACGCCCATCTGGTTTTTATACGAAGCGGGTTCCGTCTATTTCACGCCCAGGGCTCAGTCGGACTGGTTTCAAAGTCTTCGGCGTGACCCGCGGATCTGTTTGTGCATTGATGAACAAGCGTTGCCTTATCGTAAAGTCGTTGTCGAGGGCAGTGCCGAGCTAATACATGATCTCGGTGCTGATGATGAGTGGCGTGATTTGTACCGAAAAATCGCCGGACGATACATTCCCAAGGATGCCGCAGAAGCTTATGTCCAAAATACCATCGACCAGGAACGCGCCCTATACCGTGTGGTGCTTGATGAGTCCACGGCACGCACTTGGCGCATGCCGCTCGACGGCGAGCCGGAAACGGGGATCTGGCACGAACGCTATTACGCGCCCGGTACCCATTACGCGGATTTGTCTCAGTGATACTTGAGCCGGGGACGTGGATGGGTCGAGGATCCTACCGTCCTACTGATGAAACCATCGGCACCAATTTCGAAGCGACCCTGGTTATCCAAGAGGACGATCTAGGACTGCTTATCGACACCTCGATTGTCGTTCAATCCGGACCACAATTTGAGTGGGGAATTTGGATCGTTCCAGATGAGTTTGGGACGTATTCGATCACGGCGCGCGGGACTGAGCTTGACGCCTCGGGTATTGGGAAGATGGAGAGTGTGCCGCATATCGGCATGTTATGGACCGAGGGTGGAGCAGCCTATATCGCGTTCGCTATTTTCGCTCTTCGGGATTCGCACGGTGTGAGAGGGTTCGTACGCGAGCAGTCGAGTACTCTCACTTGGGAACTAGCGTTGCAGCCCCAACAACAGGTGGTGACGGGAGGTAACGTCGTTTCGTTTGGGCCTAGGCGGCGGCGATAACGCTCAAGAATCGAGTACGTTAATCGTTGATGATGATTGCTTTACCGATCACTTTGCGATTTGTGATCAGGTTCAACGCCTCGGCCGTTCTCTCGAGCGGCAAACGATGAGAAATGTACGGATGGATTCGTCCACTGGCCAACCATTGCATTAAGACTTCTTGATTCCGTCGTGCCCAGACAGGATCGTTACGCGCGAGTCCGCCGATAGTGAATCCGATGAGTTCCGCATCCTTAATCAAGAGATGGTTTGTTTTGGCCAGGGCAGGTCGGCCACCCGTAAAGCCGACTATTAGGATTCGGCCGAACGGAGCGATACATCGCATGGATTCGTCGAAGACATCTCCACCGACAGGATCGTAAATCACGTCGGCGCCCTTACCGCCCGTAAGATCCTTGACCTCGTCGCGAAATCCGCTCGAGTAGTTAATTAGATGATCAGCGCCGAGCTGGCCGACGACGGCGAGCTTATCGTCACTCCCAGCTGTCGCGATAACGGTCGCACCCATTAGCTTGCCGACGTCGACGGCGGCAAGACCGACGCCTCCAGCTGCCCCATGGACCAAGAGCGTCTCGCCAGGCGTGAGTCGACCGCGCTGCATCGCGTAAAAAGCCGTAACGTAATTGCTTCTGAAAGAAGCAGCTGATTCGAGATTGGTTCCTTCGGGTATTACCGTCGCTCGTTGCGCTTCGACGACGACTTGCTCGACGCAACCCGCACCCACAAGGACGGCGTCTCCCACCGCAATGTTATTTACGTCGCTTCCAATTTCAGTAACCCGCCCGGCCCCTTCGCCACCAATTACGAAGGGAAGGGTTGGTTGGACCTGGTATTCACCTTTCGACATCAGGACGTCGGTGAAGGAAACCCCTCGAGCCTCGATTGCCACTTTGATTTCGATGGGACTAGGAGGACCAGGCTCGGCCACCTCGCGCATTACGAGTGCATCCGGCCCTTCAAGTTTCTCGCAGAAGATGGCTTTCATGGAATCGAGACTACCACGGGTTTTTGTTGTCGCGACTACCACCCAGAGTCCAACCAAACAGCCGATCGTATTAAGTTGGCACCGACACGGACCTGGGGATACGATGTTTGATTGCATCGTTCTATGCTTTCGCCCCGATGGCACAGCTGGATAGCGCGGCCCCCTCCTAAGGGGCAGGTCCCAGGTTCGAATCCTGGTCGGGGCGCCAATAAATCAATTAGTTAGGTCTATATCGACGCGAAGATTTGTCGCCCAGCGTGCAGATAGGGTGCGGATGAATCGATTCAACATGAGGGCATCTGACTGTTAATCAGCGGATCTCTGGTTCGATACTATAATAAATAATCAATTAAATCAATAATTTATCATACTTTCGTTAGCTACATTCGAATATGATAACCGGCTGGTTCACAGCCAGTTTACATTGGAGAAACAATTGTCACCCCTCCAGTCCGCACCTCTTTTGACGCCTCTCAACGCACGGCGTAGGTTGCATAATATTTGGAGAGAGGTCGGTACGAATGATTCGCGAGTCGCTGGCTTGGATGGATAAGTATTCAGAGAACTAAGATGAGACGACCGACCGATACTGATCCCATCAGACGGATTCCAAGTTGGCTGATCATTCTGTTCCTCGTTCTCGTGTGGGGCATATGGTTTGCGGCGTGGATCGGTACCGAATTTCGCTGGCGTGAATTTCTTGCGCCTCTCTCGTTAACCTTGGCAGCCCTGATATGGATCGCAAGTTCGAGTTATCTCTCTCGTCGCGCTGGCACCGCTGTGACTATTTCAGCATTTGTGATCGCGGTCGTCGTCACGTTGTGGAGTACGAGTTACTGGTAGGAAAGTTACCAATCGATAGCGGTCCCGACATGTCCGCCCGAGCGAGGGGAGATTGATGGCCAAGCGAGGCTTGACACAAAACAGCGTACGCGTCGTCATTATTCTCTGTGCGACACTATTAATTCTTGAGGAGGTAGAAAGTGGCAGTCAGATGCGGGAGCGGAATACGTTGAGAACCAAGTTAGACGATCAGCAGTTAGTCAACGATCCACGTGTACAACATCTAAGCTATGTTTTTGAAGAAACCGGCGAAACGATTCCATATGCGCTGTTCGTTCCCGCGGCGTATGACCCTGAAATCAATACGCCGCTTTTGGTTTCATTGCACGGATTGACCCGAACGCACGATTGGTTGATGGGATACGAGGGGTTGCTCGACCATGCCGACGAATTGAATTTCGTGGTCGTAACGCCGTTGGGATACACGCGTCAGGGTTGGTACGGATCCTGGTCGCAAGGAGTAGATGGACGCTCCCTTGAAGTTGAAGGTGCGTACAGTCAGCAGGACGTGATGAACGTAGTCGCTTTGGTGCAAGAAGCGTACGCCATTGATCTCGAAAGAATGTATTTGTGGGGGCACAGTATGGGTGGCGCGGGTACGTATCATTTGGCGATGGAATACCCCGATATGTGGGCGGCCACGGCCGTGGTTGCCCCGGCCGCGCCGCAAGTGAGGAAGCCGTCTGATTTAAAGTTGATCCAACACATACCGATGCTTGTTCTTCAAGGAACGAGGGATCGACTCGTTCATTCGACCAGAGTTTGGGTAGAGGAGATGCGTGGACTCAACATGGACGTGGAATACGACGAAATGGACGGGGCGGACCATTCATTGTTCATCTCGAAGAACAAGAAAAATGTTCGCCGGTTATTAGATTTTTTCGACGGCAAGAGACGCTAAGTGGCTAAGATGAGACTGTGACCTCTACTGACATCGGATGGATCGGTGCTAAACACACTCGCCATTGCTAACTATCGTTCGCTGCGCGAACTAATCCTTCCGCTCGGTCGCATGAACGTGATCAGTGGACCCAACGGTTGTGGTAAATCCAATTTGTATCGAGGGCTGCGGTTAATGGCGGAAACCGCGATGGGAACGGCAGTCGAGTCCATTGCCCTTGAGGGTGGTTTACATTCGGTGCTCTGGGCGGGTCCTGAGGAGTTTGGGAGGGCTGTCAAAGAAGGCGTTATGCCTGTCCAAGGCGTCGTGCGCAACGAATCGGTTAATTTGCGTTTCGGGTTTGCAGGTGACAGTTACAGCTACGCGATTGATTTTGGATACCCCGATCCCGTGCCTGGCTCAATGTTCAATTTGGACCCTGTCATCAAACGCGAAGTGATATGGCACGGCGACACTTGGCACGACCGGCGTGCGATGGTGGACCGTCGGGGGCCATTAATTCGAGCACGCGATGATGGCGGAGGCTGGCAGGCAATTGAGAAACATTTGCCAACGTTTGACAGCATGCTCTCCCGCGTTGTGGACCCCGAACGTGTACCAGAAATACTCATGTTGAGAGAGGAGATTCGGTCATGGCGGTTTTACGACCACTTCCGGACCGACGTGTATTCGGCTGCGCGTCAACCCCAAGTCGGTACGCGCACACCGGTTCTCAGCAACGATGGCCATGATTTGGCTGCAGCGTGGCAAACTATCCAAGAAGTAGGCGATGGGGACGCGTTGGATATCGCGGTTGATGACGCTTTTCCAGGGGCCACTGTCTCGGTAGAGACGGGTAACGGTCGATTCGAGCTAAAATTTCAACAGCATGGCTTGCTAAGGCCGTTGTCCCAATCGGAGCTCTCGGATGGAACGTTGCGTTATCTCCTTTGGATTGCGGCGCTTCTTACGCCGAGGCCTCCTGCACTGATGGTGCTTAATGAGCCCGAGACAAGCCTGCATCCCGATCTGTTGCCGGCATTGAGCCGGCTAATGAAGAAATTCGCGAAAGAGACCCAGCTTTGGGTGATCTCGCATGATCGGGTGCTCATCGAAGGACTCAAGACGTGGGAAGACTGTAATCACATTGAACTGGATAAGGAGATGGGTGAAACCTTTGCGCACGATCAAGATTTACTTGATGTGCCGGCATGGCGCTGGCCACCTCGCTGAAGAATGACTGGAGTCGCAAGTCCGCGCAAACTCGGAGGGATGATCATCGCTGATGGTAAATGACTTGGATCAAG
>JAKUTH010000085.1 GCA_022448085.1 Pseudomonadales bacterium
CAGATTTCCCGGTCCCGGTCTTCGCAGACGATGGCTCAATCAGCGATGAACTCTCGTTTAGACGATTTTTCGGAGCCGTCGTGTTCGCCGGGGCTGGTGGACTAGGTAACTTGTATTACGCCTACTACCTCCGCGAAAAAGGGATTGGCATGGGTGCCCGTATGCCAACGCTCATGAGCGCTGCGCACAAACACGAAACCAAAGAAATGGATACCGGCTTCCTCTACCCCGAGACTGAAGAAAATCAGAAACGTTTTCGCGACTGGTTTCGCTACGTAGTCACCGACCAAGTACTGTTCTTCTGGCTGCTCGGCAGCTTCACTATGTTTCTGTTCATATTCGGGGCACTCGCGGTACTGCATCCGATCGGTCTGGTCCCGGACCGGGGCAGCTTGGTCTGGGACTTGGCGTCCATTCTCGAAGAAAGCATGGGGACTTCAGGACGCTATATATTTCTCGTGGTCGGCATGGCCGCGCTTTTCAGTACGCAGCTAGGCGGCGTGGACGGCGGAAGTCGGATCTTTTCCGATTTACTGCACACCAACTTTAAGTTTGGCAAATGGTTCAAGCTTGAACAGTGGTATCTGATCCTGGTGAGCACCACCATGATCATCGGCACCTTCAGCGTCTGGTTCTTCGAGCAATACGATATTGCCGGACTTGATTTCCTCTTCATCTCGGCGCTCATCGGTGGTTTTGCCATGGCCGTTTACGTGCCACTGCTGCTCTATATGAACCTGACCTATTTGCCGAAATCAGCACGACCGGGATGGATCAATATCTTCTTCATGGTGATTGCCTCAGCGATGTACATCGGTTTCGCCGGGTACACGATTTACACCAAAGTCGTGGACATGTTCTTTAACTCGGCGTAGATCGCCTCTCCTACGCCACCAACAACGGTCGTTCGCTGGCAACGTACGGGCCGAGTTCGGCAAGCGATTCGTGGAGCGCCGTGATCGCTTGCTCGATCTCCGACTCACCCATGGCCGTACTCACGCAAAACATTAATCGTGAAGCCGACGCAACCCCCCGGCGCAGCATGCAGAGATGCAACAAACGCGGTATGTGACCTGCCGCGATCATGCCAGCAATTGAGTCCCGGGCATCGTGCAGTACCCCATTCGACGCTATATGCAGGTTAGTTAGCGATCCCATCCCCAACGCCTGACCCTTTATCCCCGCCTGTTGGAAGGCATGGTTACACCCCTCCCGCAGGCGCTCGCCAAGTGCATTGATGCGCTTCACTTCGTCGCCCGTGTACGCCTCCATCGCGGCTTTCCCAGCGGCCATGGTGAGCGCGTTACCGCTAAAGGTGCTCGCATGCATGACCGGGTTTTCCTGGCTAGGACTAAACAACTGCATGAGCTCGCGTTTTCCTCCGACACCGCCGACCGGCAGTCCACCGCCAATAATCTTGCCCATGCAGGTCAAGTCCGGAATGACACCGTAGACCGACTGCGCCCCACCATCTCCCAGGCGCAGCGTAATCACCTCATCAAATATCAAGACGATACCGTGACGTTCTGTCGCACGTCGTAACGCGGCCAGGAATTCGTGGCTCGCCGGCAACATGCCCATGGACCCCAGCACCGGTTCGACGATCACGGCCGCCACGTCTTGCGCGTGCGTATCGATTAACGCTTCTGCTCGTTCGGGTTCGTTATACGGACAGATCACGGTGTCGCGGAGGACGCTCTCGGGAAAACTTTTGTCGATCGGCAGCGACACCGGCGCGTCAAGCGATCCGCGCTCGTTCGGATCAGGCACTAAAGATACTTCGGCCAACTCGTAACTGCCGTGATAACCCCCTTCCATTTTCATGATCTTCTGACGCCCCGTTGCGGCTCGGGCACACCGAATCGCCATGAGCGTCCCTTCGGTGCCTGAACTCGTGAAACGGAGCTGTTCAATGGAAGGCACGCGCTCGACAATCAGTTCCGCGAGCTCAATTTGGTTCAAACTGGTGGCTGCATAAGCCGAACCCTTAGACGCTTGTTCTTTGACCGCAGCGACGACGGCCGGATGGGCATGGCCGTGAATGAGCGACGTAAAGTTATTCATAAAGTCCAGTAGCTCGTGACCATCAACGTCCGTGATATGGCAACCAGACCCGTGATCCATTACCAACGGATAGGGTCCGTAATGGGCACTCGAACGGGTATCACCGCCCGGAAATACGGCCGTACTTCGCTCCGCTAACGTTTCCGAACCCGGACTGAACCGCCGATATTCCGCGATGAGTGGATGTTCTTCTTGAGTAGCCATTGCCATTCCTTTCGCTTACTAGCCTGCCTCAAACCCATTTTGTACACATGCTACCGCAAGTTTCTTGAACTCAACGCTACGCGGCTAGCCAATGCCTGTGAAAATCTTGGATCGGACCGAGAGACATGGCGTTATAGTGAGCTGATCAACCGCGAGAAGGTTATCGTGAACCATCAATTCGTCGCGCACACGAGCAAACCAATTTTCCGATCCTTCCGACCCAACGTTCGATGACCGAGTTGCAGCTAAACGGGGAATCGATTGCCGTTGAGGCTATTGAAACGACCCCGCTCGCGTATGTGTTGCGTAACGAATGCGGTATCAAGAGCGTAAAACTCGGTTGCGAAGCCGAACAATGCGGCGCTTGCACAGTTCTCGCAGATGATCGACCAGTACCTAGCTGCACGCTCGCGTTAAGCGACGCGTCGGAACGCCGGCTCACGACCCTGGAAGGTTTGGCAAAAGGCGACGTGTTGAGCGCGGTGCAAAACGCACTATTAACTTCCAACGCAAGCCAATGTGGGTACTGTCTCTCAGGCATTGCCGTCGCGGCCTACGCCCTTTTTCAAAGCAACGCTCACCCGACCCACAACAATATTGTCAACGCGTTAGATGGACACCTCTGTCGATGCGGGGCTCACCCACGTGTCATCCGAGCACTTGAGCAACTCGCCAAATGAGTAATTTGCCGGGATCACTGATCCGTACACCCGACCTCGACCGATGGATTGCCATTGAGAATGACGGCAGCATCATCGTTTCTACGGGCAAAGTGGAACTCGGACAAGGAATTCTGACTGCCATTCAACTCATTGCCGCAGAAGAACTCGACGTCGACCCCGACCAGATTCATGTGCGATCCGCCGAGACCGGGATCACTCCCAACGAAATGGTCACCGCCGGTTCAATGTCAGTCGAAACTAGTGGGGCCGCGGTGCGGCAGGCATGCGCATGGGCGCGTCGATTGATGTTGTCCGAAGTCTCCGACGATCCGGCTCAACTTGAGGTCTCAAATGGCATCGTGACAGGTCCTGGTCTGAACGCGCCCACCAGTTACACGGAAATTCAGGCCGGCACGCCGTTCAAATTCCAAATCGTGGACCCGACCCAGGAAAAAGACCCCTCCAAATACAAGGTGCTTGGTCGCGATAACCATGTCCGAATTGACCTCGAAGACAAAATTCGGGGCGTGGGTGTCTTCGTACACGATCTCGAATTCCCAGACATGTTGCATGCGCGCATTATTCGTCCCCCCTCCTATCATCATCGATTAAAAAGCGTCGATCTTACCCAGATAGAAGCTCCGGACTTAGGTTTCGTCGACGGAAGTTTCATTGCCGTCATGAGCACTGACGAGTACCGAGCGACGCGGCTTGCTGAATCCGTGGGCAACATGGCCATTTGGACACAGACTCGGGAAATTCCTGCCGACAATCCCTTGCCCGACTACCTTGTTGCCCATGAAACATCCGCTTTCCCGATCCTAGACAACGTGCCGCAAGACGTCCCTCCACGATCGCTCACGACGGCGATCAACGCCGTTTATTCGCGACCCTACCTGATGCACGGATCACTTGGCCCGTCGGCCGCGGCCGCGCATTTGGTCGACGGGATTCTCACCGTCTGGTCACCAAGCCAAGGGATCGAGCTAATACGCCATACGCTCGCCCAACTCTTAGCAATGGACGCCAAGACTATTCGAGTTATTTATATCCAAGGTGCCGGCTGCTACGGTCACAATGCCGCCGACGATGCCACCGTCGACGCGGCACTGTGCGCACGTGCCGCACCCGGACGACCCGTTCTGTTGAAATGGTCGAGGGCGGACGAACACCAGTGGGAACCGTACGGTCCAGCCATGCGCGTCGGCATGGGGGCCAACTTAAGCGATCGCGGCGACGTCGACTTATGGACCCACGATGTCTGGAGCTTTTCGCATGTTGGCCGACCGGCCCCCGGACGAACCGGCATGGACATCGTTGCGGCCTGGCATCTTAACAATGGATTTGAACCTAATGAACCCGCCCCTCGGCTCGGATCCGAGTCGGGGATTCATCGCAATGCGTTACCTATTTATGAGATTTCCGATCAGCAGGTCGTGAAACGATTTGTGAGCGATTCGCCCCTTCGAACATCCGCGTTGCGGAGCCTCGGTGCTCAGTGCAACGTATTTGCCATCGAGTCTTTCATGGACGAGTTAGCGCTCGCCGCGAATACCGATCCCGTCACCTTTCGCTTGCGTCACTTGCAAGACACACGAGCCATCGCGGTCCTTCAGCGAGTCGTCGAGCTGGCCGGCGGCGTGTCCGGGTCTCGTGGAATCGGCCTCGCCCAATACAAAAACCGTCAGTGTTACGCAGCCGTTGTCGCCGAAGTTATCGTCGACACAACCACTGCCGAGGTACGCGTCACCCACCTTTGGATCGCCGCAGACGCAGGTCGTGTTGTCGATCGTGATGGCTTAACGAATCAACTGGAAGGCGGCGCAATACAGGCCCTTAGTTGGTGCCTCAAAGAGGCCGTGGCGTTCGATCGCAACGGCATTACCAGTCGCGATTGGGAGACCTATCCGATCCTGCGGTTTAGCGAAATACCTCTCGTCGAAACGGACGTCATCGACCGTCCTCAACTCGAGTCACTCGGAGCCGGAGAAGCAACGCAGGGTCCGACTTCCGGCGCTCTCGCCAACGCCATCTACGCCGCAACCAGCATTCGGGTCCGGAACATGCCTTTTACGCCCCAACACTTACGCGAAGCCGCCGCCGATTAGCCCGTCCCTGGCGAACCACCAGTCGTGTGCGTAGCATGTCCAATCGATTGGGCGGAGGACAACGTGACAACGATCAAAACGCGTCTCGGCACAATTCAAGGCATTAGCAATAACAACGTCGATGTATTTCGTGGTATTCGATTTGCGGAACCTCCGGTTGGTACGCGCCGCTTTCGGTCGCCCGTCGCGGCGGAACCCTGGAAGGGGACCTTCGATGCGACCGGGTGGGGTAATCGATCACTGCAAGCGCCTCCGCAACAGCCCGGTCTTCCCGAACAGGGCGAACTCAGCGAAGACTGCCTGTTTTTGACCATTTACGCGCCAGCAAGTGCTAGTACACGGGAGGCGACTCGGCCCGTGCTCGTCTGGATCCACGGCGGTGCATTCATCATGGGCTCCGGCAACGGCTACGACGGCTCGGAGCTAGCAAATCAAGGGGACGTTGTGGTTGTCACGGTCAACTACCGGCTCGGTATGCTTGGTTTCTTCGACCTATCTGGACTCGATCCAAGCTTCGCTGGCTCTGCGTCGAACGGCATCCGCGATCAAATTCTTACTCTCGAGTGGGTACGCGACAACATTGCCGATTACGGTGGTGATGCAAATAACGTCACGATCTTCGGCGAATCCGCAGGTGGCGCTTCGATCAATTGCATCCTAGCGGCACCGGAAGCAGACGGCCTATACCATCGAGCCATTGCCCATAGTGGTGGAACTCCATCGATGCCACCACTCGATCGGACCAACGAACTGGCCGTCCACTTGAACGTTGAGGTCGATAATCTGATCGACACGCTCGCGGCCATGACGGGCGAGGAAATTCTTGCTGTACAGATGGCGACTGGATTGGCTGGAGGTTCGGTGATTGATGGAACGGTGGTGACCCGCTCCACTGCCGCAGCAATGAGCGAACGCGGTGCCAGCAGCGTTCCCTACATCGCCGGTTCCAATCACGATGAGGGTACGCTTTTCACAATGATGTCGCAGGACAACGACTTCGAGAAAGTCCTATCGTCTATGGGACGAAACCTTGCACGCTCCACGCTCGACGGTGCGGATCCGACAGCGTATATCGATGTCCTACGATCCGAATATCCCGACGCGTCCGCCAAGGAAATCTACGAAACAATCTGGGTCGACATGTTCCGGCGAGCATCGATCAATAACGCGGAAGCCGCGAGCACGGCCGGCCCTGGCGGCTGGCTCTATCGGTTTGACCTACGATCTAAATTAGCTGGCGGCGCACTCGGCGCGACGCATGCGTCCGAAATTGCCTTCACGTTCAACTCCTATGCCGCCAAAGAACTGCAGGGAATCGGTTTTCATGACGGTCGCGATCCAGTCGTCAAACAGTTAGCCCACGACTGGTCAAACACGGTTTTGGCCTTTGCTAGAACTGGCAATCCCAACAGCGGTGATCTACCTGACTGGCCGCGTTACGAGCAGCTCTCCCGCCAGAGTTTAGTTCTCGATGCCGAATCTCGAATCGCAGGTGCGGAACTCGACCGACGGCACCGGGGTTTATGGGGCGATGGCTAACGGCCGTTGGTTTCTAGTGTTTCTCGAAGACGGCGCCCGGCAGCTGAAATAACTCTTCCACGTCACAACCTAATTCTGCCGCCAACTTCAGCGCTAGAGTCGTCGATGGTACGAATACCCCGTTTTCAATGGTGTTGATGGTTTTTCGGGATACCAAGACCGCCGTAGCCAACTGCGCTTGAGTCAATCCACGCGCCTTGCGTTGCTCACGCAAGCGGTTCACCAAGTCCTTGTGGACGCCAGCCATCAGCGACGTCCGCGAAAATCGAGCACGCAGAAATAGAGAAGAGGAATACCCACACCAAACAAGGGGATTGTCGCCACGAAAGCCGGGGCCACCGCACCATCATTAACCGCCAAAACCACGAAATACAGCGGCACCAGGACCAAATTCATCAAGTACCATCCAAATGCCGCCGTCCGTCGAGCCTCATCGACGAGGAGTTCATCGTTCAGAATCCTCCAGTTGCGTCTACCTCCAAAGAAAAACGCGATCA
>JAKUTH010000086.1 GCA_022448085.1 Pseudomonadales bacterium
GTCTGCCGACACGTCGGTTTGTGCAGCGACTTTTTCCACCGCGTAGCCCGCGAGAACCTGTCTCCATTCATCGGCGTCGCTACCGCGATAAAGACCGCTTGCAACAATGTGGTGAGCCAAGCCGAGCGCGAGTATTCCTTCGGTCCCCGTTTTTGCTGGAACCCACTCGTCGGCCGCGGCACCGCTTAGCGACATCCTTGGCTCGATTTGTACCAGATGGCCGCGCGCGTGGTCGCCTCCTCGGCTCCGCGCAAAGCCAAGACTATGGTGGACTGGCGATAGCCAGCTGCCTAAAAAATCGGCCCCGAACGACAGCAGGTAACGGGTATTCCGAAGGTCGTAGTAGGGTAGGTGTTGTTCGCCAAAAAATCGGTGGTTGGCCGCGTACAGAGCGTGTGGATGGCCGTAATCATAATGATGCAATCGTTGTGTACCGACACTCTCTGCAAAGCGCTCAAACAACGTCGCCAACGTTCCGCCGACGCCATGCGTTAAGAGTGCAACTCGATCACCTCGACCCGCGGCCTTGAGCACATCGATGCGTGAAGCGACTCGACCCAAGCCAGCGTCCCAGGTCACTTGATTGAAGCCGTCGGAGCCGCGACTCCCAGATTGTATTAGCGGTCCGGTGAGCCGGTCGGGATTGTAGAGAACTTGAACCCCCGCTTGTCCGAGCGCACAGAGGCCTCCTTGGTTGACGGCGTGGGATGGGTTGCCTTCGATCTTTTTTGCACGTCCCTCGCGGGTGCGGACAGAAATTCCGCATCCTGATTTACACATCGTGCACACGGAGTTGTACCAGGTCGCAACGCCGCTGCTGTAATCCTCGGGTGCGAGCACGTGCGGTATCAAGTGTTCCTGCGGGTCTCTGATGGTCTCCCTCAGGACGACACCTGCGCCCACGCCGACACCGCCGGCGCCGACGAGTTTGATGAAATCTCTGCGATCGATATTTGGCATCGCTATATTCGCCTACTTATGACAGGTCCAGCAGTCGAGGCCGTTATCGAAACCGCCTTCGGCTACCCGGACGGCCTTTCCATCCACGACATCGTGTTGTTTATGACAATTGAGGCATAAACCCATTTCCCAGTGATCGTTTTGTGTAGCGCCAGAATTGCTCGCCTCAAGATTCGTTATTTGTCCTGTGGTACTGGCAAAGAGTGTGGGGCCGTCGTTATTTCTACTATGCACCGCAATCCGATCCATCGTTTCGACGGGTCCGTGGCATGTCTGGCATGCGACAC
Organism: Pseudomonadales bacterium; assembly: GCA_022448085.1. Classification (GTDB taxonomy): domain Bacteria; phylum Pseudomonadota; class Gammaproteobacteria; order Pseudomonadales; family Azotimanducaceae; genus UBA11889. The sequence goes on from JAKUTH010000086.1 coordinate 1,248, forward strand.
CCGCTTGCACGTGTCGTTTGTGCGTAAAGTGCACAAAGTCGGGAAGATCGTGAACCTTGATCCACGGAATGGGCTCTTTATTTTCCCAGTATTCGGTGACTTGGCGAATGAGTGGGCTTTCGGTCGCTACTTCCGTATGACACCCCATGCATTTACTGACGCTTGGAACGCCTGCTGACGGTGAGCGTCGTGCTTCGGTATGGCAATATTGGCAAGGAATTTCGTTGTCGCCTGCATGAATCTTGTGACTGAATGCAATGGGCTGTTCGGGTGCTGAAACCTGTGGGTTATCGGTCACAAGAAAATTGAAGAAATATCCAAAGCAAATGCCGATCAATGCGAATAGCGCAATTAAGGCCGCCGTTCGTAGGGACTTCAGCGCTGGTTGGATAGAGACATTCATTTCGTTTGTTCCCGGGTGGTGACGCCCGCGGTCTCACCGAAACCGTCGCCGAACGCATGGATTTCGCGTGCTACCGAATCGTCCTTTGTCGCCCGAAAGTAGGTATCTGCCATCTTGTGAAATACTTGAAAAAAATAGAGGTTCATTTCTTCGATCGTCATTTCTTCAGTCCACAAGTCAATCGCCGCTACCGCCTTTTTCTCGCTGTCCCAAAACGAAAGCATCATCGATTCGCATGACGTTGGTCCTTCGTTTTCGCCCTCGGTCGCTTGCCATTGAATTCCTTTCGGCAAATGCTCGTCGTTGAGGTCGACGGTAACTTTGATTTCGGCGGTTCGTGACGGCATGCTGTGAATCTGTTCCAATTCGAGACCGTCGGACGCCCTCTGAACTAGATGTTAGACCTCCTCATAATTCTTGTGTTGGTCGGTATTGTTGCTGCTCTCGGCAGCGCACTGTTCTTTTTCGTCCGAGATGGCGGCACAAGGGACCGAATGGTTATATCACTCGGTATTCGCGCGGCGCTCGGTGTCTTGATACTTGCGCTGTTAGCGATCGGGTTCATGTACAACCTTCGTTAAAACCAGTAGACAAAGGTAAATAGGAAAAGCCAAACCACGTCGACAAAGTGCCAATACCAGCTGGTGGCTTCAAACGCGAAGTGGTGGTCTTTGGTGAAGTGGCCGCTAAAAATCCGTAACAACATCACCGCAAGCATAATCGTGCCCATGGTCACATGAAAACCGTGAAACCCGGTTAATAGAAAGAATGTGGATCCATAAATCCCGGAGCCAAGACTTAATCCCAGCTCGCTGAACGCATGCATGTATTCGACGACCTGCAAGATCAAAAATGCGGTGCCTAGACCGACCGTGAGTGCTAGCCAGGCTCCTGCGACAATGCGCTCTGACTTCTTCAACGCCCAATGCGCAAACGTGACCGTGACACTACTTGTTACGAGGATTAGCGTGTTGATAAACGGCAAACCCCATGCACCCATGGCCTCAGTCTCCGTGCCGCCGGGTGTCATAAACAGAGGCCAGGTATCGGCGAAATTGGGATGCAGAATCGTGTGGGTGAGAAGATTGTTACTCGAGCCAGCGAGCCACGGTACTGAAACTACGCGCGCGTAGAATAGAGCACCAAAAAACGCGCCAAAGAAAAATACTTCGGACACGATGAACCAGGCCATGCTCTGGCGGTACGACACATCCATTAATCCGCTCATCATGCCGTTTACCGACTCCGCAACAACGTCCCGGAACCAGCCAAACATCATGAAAACCAGTAAACCGAGCCCCGTATAAAACACCCAATCGTTATCGCCTTGGATGAACGAGGCTGTCCCGAACGCCGCCACGAAGAGGGAAGACGAACCGATGATTGGCCATTTACTGGTATGCGGAACGTAGTAGCGGGGTGCTTCACTCATGGGCTCATGCCCACAAGCGATGCGAGGTGGTTGGTAGAAGAAGTGGGTTCTGGCTGAGACACTTTGAACATCGTGTAGGACAGTGTGATCGTGCGGACGTGAGCCGGGAGATCGTCACTGACATAAAATTTGACCGGCATGTAAGTTTCCTCCCCCGCTTCAAGCGTTTGTTGGGTAAAACAAAAGCACTCGACTTTCTTTAAGTGTTCGGCAGCAAGTCCCGGAGACACGCTCGGTACTGCCTGTCCGACGACGGTACGTGCGGATCGATTACGTGCGTAAAATTCCGTCACATTTGCTTGGCCCACCGTGACGTCAAACTCGTGAGTTGACGGTCGAAATTCCCACGGCATACCGTTACCGACACGGCCGAGGAACTGAACCTTCACTTCGCGCCCTGAATCGAGCGTCGTTTCCACCATCTCAGCCGCAGTCTCCGCGGTCTTGCCGTTCAGCCCCGTAACCTCGCAGAACACTTCATAAAGCGGTACCAAACCGTAGGCAAAACCGAACATACCGATGGCTAACACGCCGAGCAGCCAGGCACTGCGATAGATCTTGTTGTTGTTGGGTGTTCGATTCATCGGTCGGTCCGGTTTAAACGCTATCTTCTTGATGTTCACCAACGTTGGCGATCGGCCACGCGGGCGGAGTCTCGAAAGTATGCAGAGGTGCAGGAGACGGGATCGTCCATTCGAGACCCTCGGCGCTTTCCCATACCTTATCCGTGGCTGGCTCGCCGCCTCGAATGGTCTTGATGACGATGTACAAGAAGAACAGTTGGGTAAGGCCTAGAAGGCCTGCGCCAATACTGGACACCATGTTGAAATCTGCAAATTGCAGCGAGTAGTCAACGATTCGCCGCGGCATTCCCGCAAGGCCCGAGAAGTGCATGGGAAAAAAGGTCAAGTTGACGGCTATCACTGCGGTCCAGAAATGGATTTTGCCGAGACGCTCGTCGTACATATGCCCGGACCACTTGGGCAGCCAGTAATAGACGGCAGCCATGGTACCGAAGATGGCACCGGGATAGAGAACGTAGTGGAAGTGGGCGACCACAAAGTAGGTGTCGTGGTATTGAAAATCGGCGGGAACGATCGCGAGCATCAGCCCCGAGAAGCCACCAATCGTGAACAAAATCACGAACGCGATCGCAAAGAGCATGGGTGTTTCAAACGTCATTGCGCCGCGCCACATCGTTGCGGTCCAATTAAAGACCTTCACGCCGGTGGGTACCGCGATCAGCATGGTACAGATCATGAAGGTCATCTCTACCCAGAGGGGCATGCCAACGGCGAACATGTGGTGGCCCCAGACGATGTAGGATAAAAACGCGATCGACACGGTCGCATACACCATTGAGTTGTAGCCGAAAAGTCTCTTCCTCGCGAAGGTCGGGATAATTTGCGAAGCAATCCCAAACCCAGGCAGGATCATGATGTAGACCTCAGGGTGACCGAAGAACCAGAAAACGTGCTGGAAAATAAGTGGGTCGCCACCACCGTCTGCAGAGAAAAAGCTGGTGCCAAAATGGCGGTCCGTTAGCATCATCGTGACGACACCGGCAAGCACCGGCATAGCAGTAATTAATAGGAATGCTGTAATGAGCCACGTCCACACAAACAGCGGCATTTCCATCAATTTCATCCCCGGAGTTCGGAGGTTGAAAATGGTCACCATAACGTTGATGGAGCCGAGTACCGAGGAGATGCCCATCATGTGGACGCCGAAGATGAAAAAGTCGGTGCTGTCGGGCCCGTAGGTGGTAGAAAGCGGCGCGTAGAACGTCCAACCAAAGTTCGGTGCCCCTCCCTCCATAAAGAAGGACGAAAGGAGCATCGTGAAGGCAAATGGGAGGATCCAGAAACTGAAATTATTCAGTCGAGGTAAGGCCATGTCGGGCGCGCCGATCATCAGTGGTATTTGCCAATTCGCGAGACCCACGAAGGCTGGCATGACGGCGCCAAAGACCATGATTAAACCGTGCATGGTTACGAGTTGGTTATAAAAAGAGGGGTCGACCAACTGTATGCCGGGCATGAACAATTCAAGACGAATGCCCATCGCGAAAGCACCGCCCACAAAAAACATCGTGAAGGCGAACCACAAATACAAGGAACCGATCTCCTTGTGGTTGGTGGTCAACGTCCACCGAGCAATGAACGCGGCTAGTCCCGAGCGGTGAGGAATGTGTTCTGCGTGTGCCACCATAAGGAGTTGCCTTTACCGGTTCTCGAATACTGTGCGTGGTTGGACGATGTCTTGGGTCGTATTGTCCCAAGCGTTTCGCTCGTACGTGACCACGGCCGCCAGGTCGCGGTCCGACAGCTGTGGCGCCCATGCCTGCATCTCGGTTCCTTCCTTGCCATTCATGACGCGATCAATGTGTGCCGGGATAGGGCCATTCGCAATCTCACTGCCATTTAACGCGGGGTACGTTGTCCCCTGTCCCTCGCCGTTCGGCTGATGACACGTGGTGCAATGGGTTGAGTAGACGCCCTCTCCTATCTCCATCAATTCCGCCATCGCCCAGGTCTTTTCGCGGTCGGCAACGGCTTGGCCCGAGGCCAGCTCTTTCGCGATGCGTTGGTCTTCGACCCATTGATCGAACTCCGCTTCAGGGCGCACATCCACGACAATAGGCATGTAGGCATGGTCCTTGCCGCAGAGTTCCGCGCACTGTCCCCGATACATTCCGGGTTCCGGGACTTTGGCCCACGCCTCGTTGATAAATCCAGGCAAGGCGTCCTGTTTGACGGCGAAGTCGGGTACCCACCACGAGTGGATGACGTCGTTCGACGTCATCAGGAAGCGAACCTTTCGGTTGGTCGGTAATACGAGAGGTTTATCAACCTCAAGTAGGTAGTTCTCGTTGCTCTCGCGCAGCGCCTTAGCCGCTCCCTTTTCGTCGGGAAGGGTGCAGAAAACACCGACTAAACAGCTATTGATCTGGGTCCTTGGCGTTGCCAAGTTGCTGTAATAATCGATGTCTACATCTAAGTACTTGTAGTGCCCTTTCCACTGCGACCCAGTGATCAGAACCGTCATCGACGCATCGCTGTTGTCCTCAATGTC
>JAKUTH010000087.1 GCA_022448085.1 Pseudomonadales bacterium
AAACAACTTATCGTCGGGATGGTGGGTTTCGGGACTTTGGGTTGTGCCGTCTTTTACGTTGTCGTTGGCAATACCGCTATGTGGATGGACATGGAGGGGCTAGTCGATGTTCGAGGTTTGATTAACCAAGGGCAGAATGGATCTGCAATTGCACACGTCATAGCCGCGTTGCCGCTTGACCCGCTCCCGTTGATCGCCTTCATCGCAATCGCGTGGATATTTGTGGCCACGACCTATGATTCAGCTTCATACGCTATTGCTTCATCGGCGACGCGCAATCTTGTGGAGGGTTCCAACCCTGCCCGATGGCACCGCGTTTTCTGGGCGTTTGCGCTGGCGGTTTTACCGATCACGCTAATGATTTTAGATGACTTAAGAGCGGTGAAATCTGCAGTGTTGGTTGTTTCGTTACCGCTACTGGCTATCGGCGTGATCATGACCGTCTCGTTATTCCGAACGCTGGAAGTAAATACCGAGCAATAACCGTCGCTCGGGTCATGTCAAGATACGGCACCCCTCAACAATAAAAACAAATCGCACCTCAGCACCAGAGATTTCGGTAGCCTAAAGGTGCGTCGGTCGCTAATCCCTCGGACCCGCAGGCTGCGAATACCCTCCCTCGGTTTGGGACTGAACACTATCGGATTGGAGCTGCCAGTTACGGCGTTTCATGCACACGCGTTTTTTGAAATGCGTACCGGCGCGCGTCATCCGCTTGCAGATTACTTCGTTGTCATCCTTAACTGCCGATCTTTCGCTCGTTTGATTCTTGGACGATTTCTCTTGACCCTGTTCATCTCCGAACGTGGTGGTGGCGACTATAATTGCCGCGATTCCGAAAACGGCGAACTTCATGGAATTTCCGATAATTCGTTGGGGTTGCGCTTTATACCACGGCTTTACATCGTAATTGCGGTCTCTTCAATTTCGACCGAGGGCTATGACGCGGCGGGTAAGTGGACGGTTGCGGTCCCGAATACCCGCGTTTCTTCCTGCTCATTCTGAATGGTTAAATCCAATACCACCTCACCGTTCTCCTCGTCGATGTCCGTGACAACCGCCGTCACGGTGTGGTCGTGGTCGGCGAGTACGGGCGCTCTAAATACCGTATCGATGAACTTGATTTTTCCTTGCGGTGCCCAACGGTGAATCATGCTCGTTAAAAATCCCATGCCCATGATTCCCGGGACAAGGGCACCAGGCAATCCCTGGGCTCGAGCCTTGCCGTGGTCCTCAAACCTTCCACTCCCGGAATATCCGACCGCTTCAGCAAAACTACGGGTTGCTTGGAGTGATGTATCGGGTTGCCAAGGGGTTATTTCGTCTCCGAACACGACATCAGCGATCGTTTGTACGGTCATTTGTCCGGTCGCTCTCTGATGACCTGGCGCGAATCGGTTGTGGCAAGGTGTTCGCCGCTGTCATCGTATAACTGCATTCGGGAGACGAGAAAGATCATTCGTCCCGACCTCCCGCTCTTGGCATAGATGTCGTGTAAATGGGTTTTACCAGTGAGCTTTATGCCGGGACGAACGGGCTTGATACAGGCGACGGCTTTTCCGCCATCCATCGAAATACCCCCGAGCGTCGGAAAGTCGATAGGTAAGCGACGACCTGAAGCAAGGCTCGCAAGGATCGGGGCGCACGCCTCGAAATTAGGATCTGTGGTATCGGTGAACTCTGCTCGAGTTTCGCCTGAAGCCTTCGCCACTTTTGCAGACTGTTCGGCATCGATCACGAAACCGGTTCGATCGAATTCGAGATCTAGGAACTTCGACCTCAAATCATCGATATCAGTCATATAGACGCCTCCTGATTGAACCAAGTGTTGGAACCCGACTTTGTACTGAACATCCTCTCGCGGATCAGGTCAATCGGCGACGGAATGAGATAGACGTTCCGCGGCTTCGGCAAAATCCTCCATAAAGTTGTACACCACCGTACGCACGGCGACGGATTCGTTCATGAGGCCGACGCCTTGCCCGACGAAATAATTCGCCAACCGCCGTGCGCCCGGATGATCGGTTTGTGCGAGCTTGTCTATTTTGCGGAAGGCTGCTGCTGCTATGACACCCTGTAGTGGCATCGGTAGTGGTTCGGGACATTCTTCCGCCGTCCACGCGTCGGTCCAGGCAGAACGGAGTTGCCGAGTGTATTTCCCTGTACGGCTCTTGGAACGAACCGTTTGGCGCGAGTTGGCGACAAGCATTTTTTCTTTCACGATCGGCAGTGTCTCTGCCTCCGCCGTGGTTAACCACACGGAACCCGTCCACGCTCCGTGGGCACCCATGGCCATGCAGGCAGCCATTTGACGGCCGGTGACGATGCCGCCTGCTGCCAACACACACATGTCGTATTCTTTGATCGCATCAAGGACTTCGGGTACCAGGACCAGCGTTGATACTTCGCCACAGTGCCCCCCCGCCTCTGTGCCAGCGACGATAAGGACGTCTACGCCTGCCTCGGCGTGTTTTACAGCATGTTCTTTTGCTCCAGCGAGTGCTCCGACGACGATTTCGCGTTCGCGAGCCATGGACATCATATAAGTGGGCGGAACGCCGAGCGCGTTGACTACCATCTTAACGGGGTGCGCAAATGCGGATTCGAGAATCTCCGTTGCGCCCGCCTGTCGCATGTTATCGCCGACCCCGCCGCGAATGACTCCCGTCCATAGGTCCGCGGTGTCTATGTCGTGCTGGGCAAGTAGCTCCTCGATGTATCTTTTGTGCTCTATCGGAATTCGGTCTTCAAGTTCCTCTTTTGACAATCCTTGATCTTTGTTTTCCATGCTTGTAGGCACGAGTAGATCAACCCCGTAAGGTTTTCCGTTAACGTGTTCGTCGATCCACGTCAGTTCGATATCGAGAGTTTCGGGCGTATGGCCGGCCGCACCAAGTACGCCAAAACCACCTGCATTACTCACTTCTGAAATCACGTCTCGGCAATGACTGAATGCGAACAAAGGGAATTCAATTCCCAATAAATCACAAATTTTCGAGTTCACTTCTGATCCCCTTCTCGCTCTCGTATAAGCTATCACACGTTACGACGACGTCATCGAAACAAGGGACTTACCTTTTCTTTATGCAGGCTAATGGCACTTGGCGAGAGTGTTGACCGACCGGAATAATCGCATCGGTTAAATCGGCGAGTACATGTACGCGTAACGTTGGCTTTGGATGAGGGTATAAGGTTAGGGGATAGCGTTATCAGCAATACGAAGAGGAGGGAACGGGTGACCACATCGAGCGAAACGCACAAGAACGATATTTACGGCGACCTCAATAAAAAGAACGCGGATGAGCCAGCTATACCCGCGGCGACCGTCGTGCTACTGCGGGACGGAGCGGACGGTGTCGAAGTGCTGATGTTGCGGAAGAATGCCCGGATCGACTTCGGTGGGATGTGGGTTTTCCCAGGAGGTCGAATCGATCCAGGCGATTACCAAGGAGGGGATGATCTCGAAGCCACAGCTCGCCGCGCGGCATCCCGTGAGGCAGAGGAGGAAGCTGGGATTTCTCCGGAATCGAGTCAATTCGTTTGGTTTGCGCACTGGACACCTCCCGCGAGTACTGCTCGACGATACGCTACATGGTTTTTTGCAGCCCAGGCGGAAATCGACGAACCCATCAAAGTTGATGGTGGGGAAATAGAAGAACATGCATGGATCAATCCCTCGGTAGCGTTGGAGAAACACCGCGCTGATGAAATTGATTTAGCGCCGCCTACATGGGTCACGCTTTACGAACTTTCGAGATATCAACCGACAGCCTCGGTTCTCAAACACCTCGCGTCACGCGAACCGAAGGTTTATGAAACCCACGTTGCTGAGAGATCCGATGGGGTTCGGGTTGCGATGTGGCACGGCGATGTTGGCTACGTGAGTTGGGATCCTGATCTCGACGGCGATCGCCATCGTCTGGTGATGGCGCGTGGCGGGTTTACATTTGAAAATAACGTCGAAAACTATTAACGGGAACGAACGGAAGCTAGTCTGCTAAGGCCATAGCGGCCGCTTTCTCTCCGATCATAATACAAGGTGCGTTGGTGTTTCCTGAAACCAACGTCGGCATCACGGATGCGTCGGCGACCCGTAAGCCTTCGATCCCGCGTACGCGTAACTGATCATCGACGACTGCGTATGGGTCGCTACCCATTTTACATGTCCCTACAGGGTGGAAAACGGTGCTTCCTGCGGCACGGCAGAAGTTCAAGACCTCCTCGTAGGAATTGCAATCCGTGCCCGGATACAACTCGCTGTCGCAAAATTCTTGCAGCGCGGGGGCGGCGCCAACCCGCCGGGCGATCCGCATACCTTCAACTAAGGCGTCTCGGTCGACCTGTTCGGAAAGAAAGTTAGGCCTGATAGCGGGTGAAGCTTCTGGGTCATTGCTTTGGATGTGGATCGAGCCCTGACTTTCAGGACGTAATTGACAGACGGATAACGTCATGCCCGGTTCCCTTTCGAGAGCACCGCGACGGGCGTTGCGTGCATAACTGGCGTGGGCAAAATGGAATTGGACATCAGGAGAGTCGAGCTCTTTTCGTGTCCGAACGAAACCATGCGCAATCCCGGCCGTATAAGTCATGACCCCGCGACGGGCGAGTGCGTATTTTGCTGCTTCGCCGATTAGTTTAAGGGGTCGAGTGTCTTGATTGAGTGTCGTGCTTCCTTTTACTCTCCAAGCGATACTACTTGCGTAATGATCCCGATAATTCTCTCCAACGCCGGGCAGTTCGTGCACGACGTCGATATTGAGTTCACGTAACAATTCAGGACTGCCGATACCGGACAGTTCGAGCAATTGCGGTGATTGGACGGCGCCCGCGCACAACACCACCTCGCGGTTGGCACGCGCTTCAAGCACTCGACCCGCGGCATTGTATTGGATACCGACCGCCCGGCTACCCTCGAAGACGACACGATGCACAAGTGCACGAGTCGTAATGTGTAAATTTTTCCGGCGGCGGGCCGGCCGTAAAAATGCACGGGCTGTACTGTGGCGTCGACCGCGCAATTGCGTGACCTGGTAATACCCGAATCCTTCCTGCGACGCGCCGTTGTAGTCAGGCGTTTTGGGGTAGCCGATTTCGACGCCTGCCTCGATAAACGCATCAAGCAATGGATGGTGTTCTATCATATCGGCGACGTTTAATTCGCCACCCGATCCGCGGAAGTCATCGTCCCCCCGTTCGAAGTTTTCAGATTTTTTGAAAAAAGGAAGAACCTCCTCGTATGACCATCCACGGTTTCCCAATTGAGCCCAAGTGTCGTAATCCAGTGGCTGACCACGCACGTACAACATACCGTTGATAGAGCTCGATCCGCCGAGAACCTTGCCGCGGGGGATGGGAATCTCGCGATTGGCAGTGCCTTCTTCGGGTTCAGTGCTGAAACACCAGTTGAGGCTTGGATTGTCGATCATTTTCCAGAAGCCTACCGGTACATGAATAAGCGGGTTCCAGTCCCTTCCGCCAGCCTCAACTAGCAGGACTTTGGTGCCTGAGTTTTGGCTTAATCGGTTGGCCACAACGCAACCCGCCGATCCGGCACCGATCACGATATAGTCATACTCCGCCACGCCCGCTCCTTTTCGTTTTTCTGCAACGTACTATGTTGTACACGGACAGGTTGGAGAAGAGTCATGCTTAGTGCAAGTGAGGTCGAACATTACCGTGAGCAAGGATACGTGGTTCCCGACTTCCGCTTGCCTGATGACACGGTAAGCGCCATTCGGGCTCACCACGAGCGCCTCTTAAGCAGTCACCCAGAGTTTGTCGATTACTGTCCGGCGTTGCTCATTCACGATACCGGCTTCCTTAACTATGCGCGTAATGATGAGATTCTCGATATGGTTGAGCAGCTTATCGGTCCAGACATTGCGTTATGGAATCAAAGTTTTTTTGCCAAGCCGGCACAGGTAGGAACGCGCACTCCGTGGCACCAGGACGGGGAATATTGGCCGATGCGGCCGCTGGCGACTTGTTCGGTTTGGATTGCGATTGATGATGCAACCTGTGAAAACGGTTGTCTTAGATTTCTGCCGGGCACTCACCGATCTC
>JAKUTH010000088.1 GCA_022448085.1 Pseudomonadales bacterium
GGTTTCGGTCTGTTTACAGTGATAATGCTGGTTTATTGGGGTGCTTGCGGGGTTGAGTGTTAGCCTGAGCAAGACCCCCAGTGGGGGCCGCCCCCCCACTGGACGAAACAACAGTGTTTTGCGAGTCCGGTGTGGTGCTCCCGTCTCAGTTGCGGACTTTCTGAGGGCCGGGGCATTTTCTGGTATGAAGAAAACCCTGCTATTCGCCCTCGCTCTGATAGCGGTCGGGTGTGCTGAATCGACTCCACCCCTGAACGTCGTGCTGATCGTGATCGACGACCTGGGATGGATCGACACCGGCGTCTACGGGAGCTCATTCTACGAAACGCCCCATATCGACCAGCTTGCCGCTCGCGGTGCTCGCTTCTCGCAGTTCTACACGGCGAGCGCCGTATGCTCGCCCACGCGGGCAAGCCTCATGACAGGGAAGCACCCGGCCCGACTCGACATCACGAACTGGATCGGCGGCGAGCAGAACGGGCTGTTGCAGCAAGCGACTTACGAGCGCCAGCTCCCGTTGGAGGAGACGACGATCGGCGAAGCGTTCCGCGACAACGGGTACGCTACCGGATACGTCGGGAAGTGGCATCTGGGGCGCGAGGGCTTCATGCCCGAGCTGCAGGGTTTCGACTTCACGGCCACGGTGAACCACGCGGGCCAGCCCGGTTCGTACTTCTCGCCCTACGGTAACGAGAACTCACCACGAACCGCCGTTCCCGACCTCGAGGGCGACAGCGCCGGATCGTATTTGACCGATCGGCTCACCGATGTTTCGCTGGACTTCATCGAGCGGAATCGCGATCAGCCCTTCTTCCTCACGCTCTCCCACTACTCGGTGCACACGCCGCTTCAGGCGCCTGAGGAGACGGTCGCTCGCTACGACCGCAAGGCCGCTGCGTTGGGCCCGGAAACAGAAGAGCACTACGAGAGCGAGCGCGACGCGTCGACGAAGCTCCGCCAGGACCACGCGACGTATGCCGCGATGATCGAGAGCACCGACGAGAGTGTTGGGCGAATCGTCGAGAAGATCCGTGAGCTCGGGATCGAGGAGCACACCGCGGTCGTCTTCGTGTCGGACAACGGCGGCCTGAGCACACTCATGAGGAAGAGCTTCAACCAAGCGACCGCGAATATGCCGCTTCGCGCGGGCAAGGGCTGGCTCTACGAGGGTGGGATCCGTGCTCCGCTCATCGTCGCGGCACCCGGCGCCCCGGCCGGATTGGACATCGCTCAGCCGACGACGAGCAACGATCTGTACCCCACACTCCTGGAGCTGGCAGGACTCACACAGATGCCAGAACAGCACCTGGACGGTGAGAGCCTGGCATCGGCGATTTTCGGCCAGGGAGGCGCCGCCGAGCGACCCCTCTATTGGCACTTTCCCCATTACCACGGGTCGGGCAACCGCCCAAGCGGTGCGATCCGCTGGGGGGACTTGAAGCTGATCGAGTGGTTCGAGGACGGAGGCTTCGAGCTGTACGACCTCTCGGCCGACCTCGGGGAGCGTAGAGACCTTGTCGGTGAGCGACCAGAAGACGCCGCAAGGCTCTTGAGCGAGCTACAGCGCTGGAGAGGCGAAGTGGGAGCGAACATGCCGACGCCGCGGTAGCGCCGGTCCAGGCCGCCACTGAAACGCCGTTTCCTGAAATTTTTTTTGGTGGCGCTGCTCAGTGTTTTTATCATCTTTCAACAACCAAGTCTGAAAATGACATAGCCAAGATGAAGAAGATGATGCGGATTCGAACCAAAGCGGCCGCCATTTTTCTGCTTTCGGGTTCCATGATGCTGTTGCCGGCTTGCTCTCGAGTGTCCCCCGACGAAAGTCGAGATTCCGGGACCCCGACTCCAGCCTCATCGTCGCAGTCCGGTGACGCCGAACTGGTATTCTCGAGTTTGGACATCGATCAGACGAATCGTGGCACCGTCAACATCAACGGCTACGACCGACATTTCTCCGTTACGTTCCCCACCTCATATAACCGTGAGGAAGCGTATCCGGTCGTTCTGTTCTTTCATGGTTGCCGGTGTCGCCCCACAGTCGACGACGAAGCCGTTTTGAGCTTCTTGGATTGGTCACCGAGGTTGGAACCGTATCGGGACGATTTCATCGTCGTCAGAATGTCTGCCTTTTCCGAGATGAAACCGGAGGTTCCCCGAGCGCCTGAGGATGGTGGAGCGCGCGGTATGTGGTTCTGGCATGAAGGATTCGAGGCAGAGCGAGACGATTTCGCGTTCCTTCATACGGTGCTCAAAGCGTTACAGTCGTCCTCTGATATCAACATCGACCCGGAAAACATCTTTGGGGTCGGTCATTCGTCCGGGGCGATCTTCTTGCTCTCGTACGTATTGGGTGGCCCAGTCGATCTGACCGATGCCGGCTTAAATGACACCTATGCGTTCAAAGCCATTTCCGTAACGGGAGGTTCAGATTTTCGGGAAGGGATTGTCGATTTCAAAGAAAATACCCCTAGCACATTGCCATCGGTTTTCCACATCCAGGGCGAGCGAGATCAAGGGCTATGGTTCAACGGGCAAGAAACGGGGAAACGAGGGATCGATTTCCAAGAATTCGCCAATCCTTCCCCGCCAACGATTGTTGACGGACTTCGAGAGACAGTACATGGGCGTACGTACTCTGCTTGGGACGAAAACACCCCCTCGAATCCAAGCACCCTGCAACGATGGGCCGAGCATCTCGATCTCGAGTATTCGGGGTACGAGGATTATTCCCAATACTACCTCTATAATTTCCCGCCGGTAACGACTTCAGAGAACGTGCTCATCGGCATGAGGATCAAGGATTGCCCGCATGTGGTAGCTGCGGATCAATACCAGGCTGATTTCTTCCGCGTCTTCTCACAGCAAGATGGCGATTTGCAGGCGTTCGACAGCGAGATATCTCGAGACACCGCTATGAGGTTTTGTGGCCGTCCTTAAACAAACGGGACAGATCTGACTTCAACACAGGGTCTGGGCAAGGGTCGGTCATGGAGTCACCACGGTGGTCACGAAGGCCGAAGTGCGAAGCCAACGACCAAGAGGTCGCAGACGTTCATCGTCTGTCCAGCGAAGCCCAAATGACAGTAACCACCGATCAGGAGCCCGGTATCGGTCTTCCGGACAGACGGCGGCCAGTCACAACCGCGTCGAACGAGTCCTGGTTGCGACGCTGCATGATGAGGAAGTCCCAGCCATCCGCCATGAGCGCTTCGACCTGGTCAGGGTTGTTCGCCGGGTAGCCGCAGGACTTGTTGAACTCCTTGCACGCTGCGAGCACTGTGGCGACAGCGGCGTCGAAGCCCTCCTGGTCGCGCACTCTCTCACCCTCGGCATTCGTGCTCGTGAAGACACCGCCGAGCGTTCCTGAGCCCACGGTGACGACGGCCACGCCTGGCATGGCCGAGATCTCACGGGCGTTGGCGACACCTTCATGGCTTTCGATGATCACGGAAATGAGAAGCTCGCCGTTGGGGTTGATGGGCCAGACATCGGCCTTCTCCAGGTATTCCGCCTCGGTCATCCCCCAATATGCCGCGGCGCGTTCGAAACCTTCCTCGGGGCGTACTCCGCCTTGCGACGTGAACCGCATAGCCGCGATGGCCTGATTGACCTCCTCGACCGTCTCGACCTCCTGCATTTCCACCACGACCTGCCCGTCATTCAACTGATCGATGAGGCGCTGCGTCGTTCCAGTGGGATCGGTGTGCATGATCGGGATCTTCGCGACGAACGGGTGGGTGCGAGCAGAGCCCCCCGCCGCGACAATGGCCCGTATGAACTCCCTGTACCGGTCCACGGAATTCGGTGAATACGTGTTGAGCTCGTAGTCGCCAAGCTGGTACGCCACCAATTCCCGGGCGGCCTCGGAAATATCCGGCTCCGGCGGCGGCGTGCCTGGCGCTTCGCCTACTGCCTGGCCTCGACCTCCACGTCGTCGACGGGCTGCATACGGAGGGTGGGCGATTCCGAGCACCGGAAGTCCCTGCTCGATGAGAGGGATCATCTGGTTCAGCCGATCCGTGACCTGAACTTGTTCGGGTTCGGCGCATGCCAGCAACGCCAGCCCGACGACACCGAGTACAACACTCCAACGCATGGGGCCTCCGCTGCTGGATGTGAGAAACCATCGGCCTCTGACGGGACCGATTCCGACGTCAATACGGTGCGGTCCCGCAGACTGACGTCAAAAGTGGCCTCGACAGTCACGATCGGCAAACAGGAGTGATCGCCGTCCACCCCGGTCCCCCTCTATTTCACCGCACCCACCGCTGGACTATACAACACTGTTTTGCGCGTCCGGTGTGGCGCCTCCGTCTACGTTGCGGTCCTGTGGGGCGCAGAGCAGAATTAGCCCATGACGAAACCCTTACTGCTCACCCCTGCCCTGATAGCGGTTGGGTTCTGCTCTTCTTTCTTCCCGGCTGCTATCGAAGGACAAGCTCAGATGGCCAGGTTCGGCGTGGTCGTGGGTAGGACCACTTCAGACCAACTATGGACACCATCGGTTGGCACGGCCTCTCGTGACGGCTACCTGGCTGGAGGTTTTGCCGAAGTCGGACTTTCTGGTATGAGCGTGTCAGTGCGCGTTGAGGGGGACTACGTCCAGCGTGGTGCCATAGTCGAACGTGATACCGAAGGCGCTCCGGTAGCCGGTGAGATCCGCACCGAATACCTGAGCTTTGCACTCCATGTGAAACTATCCAAGTCGATTGGCCCTTTGAGCGTGCACATCGCTCTCGGGCCGACCATGGACCAGCTCTTGAGGAATCGGAGCACCCCAATCCTAGAACAAGTGTTGTACGAGAAGAAAACGACTTCCCTGGGTATTGGACTTGGCGGTGGGTTCAGTCTACACCTTTTTGATAGGCTGATTCCAGAATTTGATATTCGGCTGACCGAGGGATTGAGCCCTGCCTATGTAGGCTCATTCACGACTGTACGGAACCGATCACTCGAGTTTCTCCTGAGATTCGGAGTGCCCAGAAGCCTCGGTTGAATCGAGGCCCATCCCCTCGTTCGGGATTTTTTCACCGAGCTGAGTCGGGCCTTTTGGGATAGCAAGTACGCGACATTCGGAGGGCTGAAGACCCCCTACAGCTAGAACGCTATCGTGCGCGGATGCGTGAGAACTGTAGAGCATAAGTTGTGGATATTCTGAGAGCAGAGGCATTTTCGGGTAAGCCTTAATGGAGGATTATCCGCATGAAGAAAACACTGCTTCAACCTGATTGTAATCCTCCTGCCATGTTAATCAATTTCCTAACATCACCTATTATTTCTACAGCTGCTGACGTTGTTTGGTCTTCTAAGATCGTTCCTTTATGGTCATATAATTTTAGATAAATATTACCATCAAGATATTCATGCACTCTGGGAACCATATCAATTTTATCAGGTGCGTATAGCAAGCCTGCTTTATGCCCTTTTTCAATGGTGAGTTCCAACACGAGATCGTTCTGCCTTAATTGCCAGGAAAATTTATTAGAATCGTAATGGATTTCTTTGGTAACTGTATTTCTGTAGGTCGTAAAACGATAAAGATTATTTTTATGGTATAAACCAACGATAAATCCAGCAAAAGCTGTGTTTTTCCAAGGGATAGTTGCCAATGATGCAGTGATGCTTAAATCATTATTCGAAAAATTATTTGATTGTGCCCAGATCCAGTTTTCAGGAAAGTTGCGGCCCCAGTCTTTTTCGATATAGCCTCGACCACCAACAAAATCATAATTAGAACCATTAAATTCAATTTCGCCATCTAAGGAATGATCCATGCTCAGGATGCCATGAAAGCATTCCATAGTGGGCACATAAGCGTACCAACCCATACAACCCGGTTCGAATAGAGTTACCGGCCAAGGTTTCAAATTATCTGCAGTGACCTGTCCTTTGATTGTAAGAGCTTCTGATTCGATATGTAAGATTATGTTTTGCGATGAAAAGTAGTTTGATCCATTGTGTAGACTGTATCTGGATGTACTACAGCTGATCTGCTGAACTTCAAATCGCTCATAGA
>JAKUTH010000089.1 GCA_022448085.1 Pseudomonadales bacterium
TATGCTGTTTGCGATTTGCCTAGTGACCGTCATGATCTTTTCGAAAGGTAGCCGGCGTTCTCGAGAAAAACGAAAGACGGTTCCAATCCGCCAGATCATCGGTGCTCAACGTCATACCTTTATGACGGCGGGCGTGGTCATGGTGATGCTTTCATTCCTTCGTCACAGTCGGGTGTTAATGATTCCCCTCGTCGGAATATCGCTCGGCTTGGGTGAATCGGAGATTGGGCTCGTCTTTAGTCTCTCTTCTCTAATCGACATGCTTATGTTCTTTCCGGCTGGACTGATCCTCGACCATGCCGGTCGCAGGTATGCGTTGGCTCCATCCCTTTTCTTCTTGGGAACCGCCATCGTGTTGCTACCTTTGGCCACGGGGTTTGTTCAATTTTGTGCTATCGCCATGCTAGCGGGACTAGGCAACGGATTTGGGACGGGCATTTTTATGACGCTTGGCGGGGACTTTTCGCCGCCAAATGGCCGCAGCGAGTTTCTTGGAGTTTGGCGCTTGGTGGGCGACGCCGGTGGCGCGCTAGGTCCCTTCTTCATGGGAACGATCGCGAGCGCTACCACGTTAGCCGTTGCCAGCGCGTGGACCGGTGGCCTTGCGATCATTGGGTTAATTATTCTCTTTCGTTACGTTCCCGAAACGTTGCATCATGAGACGTCTAATCAAGTCAGCCGCTAACGCAAACCACACTACGCGTTAGCATGGAATTACGTATGGATAGTCGCGAAACCATGCTCGAGGAGCTATGCAACGGTTACCGTATCTTTGCAGCGCGCGGCTGGGGAGATCTGGGGGACGGCCATATCAGTGCGCGCGACCCTGATCGAACCGATTGCTTTTGGCTGCTTCGTTACGGGGTAGCCTTTGCGGAAGCTGAACCGAGCGACTTCGTGCTGCTTAATGCCGAGGGCCTCGTCGTTGAGGGATCAGGCGACGTCAACAAGGCTGGATTCTTTATTCACCAACCGCTATTGGCCGCTCGACAAGACATTAGTAGCGTCGCTCACACCCACACGCAATGGGGAACACCGTTTTCCGCGGAAGTTCGCGATGTCGAACCCATCACCCAAGAAGCGTGCCTCTTCTTTGAGGATTGCGTGTTGTTCGACGACGAGGAGGTGCAGGTGCAAAGCTTAGATGGCGGTTCTCGCATTGCACAAAGCTTAGGACGTAACGGCGCAATTATTCTGCGCAATCACGGCCTCTTAACAGTTGGTACCGATGTCGCACAATCGGTATCGCGTTTCGTCATGCTCGAGCGTGTCGCTGAAGCCCATATAAAAGCTAGAAACGCCCAGCCGATTTCGGGTCAAGCGGCGCGACGCGCTAAACAGGATCTATCAAGGGAAGGCGCCGACCGCAGCGCCTTCGAATTTCTGGTCAAACACCACCTCTAGAATTAACGCGTTAGAAGAGAGGTATCCCGGCCACTTTAACCTGGGTGCGATAAAGGTGGTTCGATGAGGTTAGGAAAAAGGTCTTTAGATCATCGCCACCCCACGTGAAATTGGCGCAGAAAGCGGGGGTCTGGATGACGCCTAAACAACAGCCGTCGACAGCGTAAACGTGCACTCCGCCTGGCCCAGCGCAGAATACGTGCCCGGTCGATGCCACCTTGAGACCGTCCGGAGCGCCGGCGCCGGTCCCCGTCGACTCAGCAAATACGTCGCCGCCCGATAGCGCACCGCCATCGCCAATCTGAAATTTTCGAATGTGCATACGTGGTGTATCCGCCACATACAACTCCTGTTGATCAGGTGTAAAGGCCAACCCATTGGGCTGCTGAAAATCGCTGGCAAGGAGTTCTAGCTCGCCAGTGGCGGCATCGACTCGATAGAGACCCTGAAAATCAAGTTCGGTCTCGCGCACGATCCCCGTGTGGTCTTCGCGACCGTACGTCGGATCGGTGAAATAAACATCGCCGTTGTTACGCACCACGATATCGTTCGGGCTATTGAGCGCTTTGCCTTGGTAATGGCTGGCAATCACCGTAAGCGAGCCGTCAGACTCTTCTCGGGTCACTCGCGACGTTGCGTGTTCGCAACTGAGAATACGACCGCTGCCGTCGTAGGTATTGCCGTTGCTCATGTTGCTGGGCTCGCGGTAGACAGAAACCCCGATCGATTCGCTCCAACGATGCATCCGATTCGAGGGGATGTCACTAAAGGTCAAGTGTTGCTCGCGCGGATGCCAAATAGGCCCTTCCGTAAAAGCAAAGCCATCCGCCAACGTTTCTAATTCAAGATTTTCTTCAACAACGTCGAAGAATCGCTCGTCCCTGACTTCGATACCCATTGATATCTCCTATCACACTACGTCACCGCAACCATACCGCCAACGCGCCGCTAGTTCGAAGACCACAACACTAACGATCGCGTTTTGTATACGACTTTCACCGCTCATGTTTTAATCATGCGCCCAACAACGATCCAAGCACGCCATCCCTGTTTACGTGCCTATTCGTCGTCAATCACGTGCCACCACGCTTAGTCTGCGGTTCGCGGCGAATATTGCGATTCCACCTCGCGTTGTAATTTTTCGTCGCGAGCGCGAATCAATTCCTTCTTAAACCAATCTGCGACTTCACGCATCGGGAAGCGTTTTCCCGGACACGAGGTCTCACCATCACCGCGTACTTGCCGATGAGCGCCTAGATCGATGTCCGGATAGCGAAATTTCAGGTCGAGTAACAACTCCTTTAGCGCCTCAAGCTGACGCTCCTTCGGCGGCTCACGATCGAAGTTGCCACATAGCACGATGCCTACGGAACCAGGGTGCTGACCCTTCCTTTCTGGCGCAAGCAACGCCGCCACCGACCCATCCGGCTCCACCCGGTAATGAAATCCCTCACGGCTACAGCCCTCATGATGCAGCAGGATAAACCTCACAGGGCCTCTAGACCCTCCTCGATTTTCCCCGTCGACCCGAGTCGACGCGCTCGTGGACTTGTTGCCCGGCATTAGAAGATCTGCATAACTTCTATCGCGTCGGTATTCGCCGGCAAATTGAACACAGTACCATCATCAACAAGGCGAACCTCCGACGGCAAGCCTCGACGAAAGATGCTCTCTGCGATCCGATTCGGGGGTACTGGGACTAAGTGATACAACGCAAGCATCGCGACACCCGCCTCACGGGAAACTTCGGTCAAGGAATCAGTGTGGGCGTGGTAATCGAGAATATCGTCCAAGATCTGCGCCATACGCGTGTTACCCGCCGACGTAACGGCGTCTCTCATCGCGCGTACGAGCGTTCGCGAGAGCGCGTCATGGAGGAGGAGATCGGCGTTGCGCGAGGCCGTCGCTGTGGACTGCAACGCGTTGGTATCGCCACTAACAACGACGGAGCGGTCGCGGTACTCAAAACGATAGCCCACCGCGGGTTGAACGGGATCGTGATCGACCGAAAAAGGCGTGATGTTGAATTCTCCTATCTCGGTAACTTTACCCAAAGCGATTAACTGCGGCCGCATCGGCCCAACATCTGGGGGTAATAGCTCGCTGCCGTGGTGCATCGTTCGATACGTTCGATCCAGCGCGTAGGCTTCGTTAAATCCATCGACAACTCTAGCCACACCTTCTGGACCGTATACGTTTAACGGCGCGGTCCGCCCTGCAACCCAGGAGGCAAGGTTGGTGTCTCCCAGCGCACTAATGTGGTCCGAGTGGAAATGGGTGAACAAGACGCCGGCGAGGTTTTGCATTGGCAGCCGCGCGCGTAACAAATTTGCTGTCGACCCAGCACCCGTATCGACAATGAAAAAAGTGGGTCCGGCCGCCACCACGATGCAGCTCTGGGCTCGTTCCGATATCCCAAGAGGCGAAGCGCTACCACAAACAAACACACGCAAGACGTCGGGGTCTTCCCAAGCCATGGGTGTATCGAGGAGACGTGCAGCGATCAAGCGCTTCATTAGAATGTTCTGGCCCCAGGAAGTCTGCGTCATAACCAGCGCGGTCGCGGTTAGAAGCGCCAGTCCCACGCCTAAAATAACTAACCCTTTCTTCATTTGGTGTTAGCCGTGGCGCGTGCGTACAAAGGACCCATCGTCGAGCTCGGTCTCAACTAGTCTTCCCAGTACGGTGGATTGTTAAGCGGCCCAAGCGACTGACCCAATTGAACAAGCAAACCGTGGGCACTTTTGGGGGAAATGAAAGCGTCGATAGACATCGGATCGTCAAAACTTTTGTCCACGACTTTGATCCCCTGAGTTTCAAGCTGTTCGACTTTTTTCTCGAGATCGGGCGTCTGCAGGGTCAGGTGATGAAATCCTTCGCCACGTTTTTCGAGGAATTGGGCAAGAAATCCGTCCGGATTAATCGGTTCCAACAACTCGATACAGAAATCGTGCAAATCAAAGAGTGCAATACGAAAGTCTCCAGAGGCATGTTCCCCGATCGAGCGAAATTTAGCGCCGAGGGCTTCTTCAAAAAAAGGCCTCGAGGCGTCAATACTGCGGACAGCAATGCCGATATGATCGAACCGACCGATGGCTTCATTCGCCACGTTTAAACTCCCCCTCGTTCAGACAATCTCGTACCGCAGTCACTGCTCGTTCGAATCAACGAGGTACGATCCAGATAGGAGAGGACCACGCTCTTTCTTGAATCGTCCTCGCCAAGTCCGGTCTTGGGGCGGTTCCGGCTCGAATGGCGTCCCACGTCGACCATCGACAGGTGGGATTTTCCAACACCCGAACGTAGTAGAACGCCCGTTGCTTAGGGTCAAAGTCGGGGTCACGCCACAACGTCAATAGCTCCGACGCCCCACTGTCGGCAGTCACACTGCAATCAGTCAAATCGACTTCTGCGCCGTTGTCGGGACATCGATGGGTCTCTGGATCAACGGCTCCACCGTCCGAACACGCGACATCGTAAACGGCCTCCTGCGTCTGACCTGCGTCAAGCCAACCTTTGATAATTTGCAGACGCTGCAGTTTTGCTCGCATTGGATCACGGCTCGCCCACGCCAGGAATCGCGGTTCACCACGTCGTTCAGCAAGTAGCTCGGCCCCCATCGAAACGCCGTTGGCGTACGCACTTGCGACCAAATCCGATGCTTCCAGCAACGCGTCGTCGTACTCGTAGCTCGCGAATAGGCGAACCTTGATGCGGGAGCCCGTCGTCGCAAACGTCTCTTTGCGCCGGAACGCGTCGTAGATCGATTCGCGCGTATTCTCGCCAGCCCATACACCGGCAATACCGGACGAGCCGAAAAATCGGTTCGCGACCTCGCGAAAGGCAGGCAGACCGTCCCGATGTGCAGCCGGCACGGAACCTCTGTTCACCGGATCCGAATCCAGCACGCCGACCTTACTGACGAAATTTGACTCGTCAAACACGTCACCCGAATTATGCGTATCGCTCGCACCGATAACACCGAAAAGGTACGGGTTTTCGCCAAGATCATTCTCCAACTTGAACCCGTTCAGCCAAGCTTCCCGAACGTAGCTCCCGCGAGGCCAACTCTTATTCCAACTCGCAATCTGGTACGGAAAGATCTCGAAATCGGCCCATTCATCGTTCGGAGATAAAAACGGGTGGGTATCGGAAGTTCCTTTAATCTGTGTGATCTCCACCAACGGCTCATTCCGCATTCTTTGGATGGCGTAGTCAGCGTCCATCGCGGAGCCGTCGAATCGAGTCATCTGGAACATGTTTCCATTGGATCCGTTGGCATTGTGCGGAATGGCCAGGGCTTCAAAGCCCATCGCTCGCTGAGCATCCATCCACGTCCATAGATCTTCAGGATTTAATG
>JAKUTH010000009.1 GCA_022448085.1 Pseudomonadales bacterium
GGCAAGATCAAGCCAGGAACCGGCCAACTCTACATGATCCGCGGGTTCGAAATTAAAACTGGTTTTGGCGCCCCACGCCCGTAGTTCAACGTTCTCGTCTTCGCCCGATCCTATCGGTACACTCGGATCCGGAACGTTAGGAATTTCTAAAAGAAAATCGCGTGCGCGTTCTTGAACCTGATCGAAGTCCTTTTTTGCGGCCTCCAAACGCCCTCCAAGGTCACCGACGTCCGCAACCAGCGTCGAGACGTCGTCACCACCAGCCTTCGCTTTTCCAATCGTCTTGGACACCGTATTTCGCTGGTTTTGGAGCGTCTCGGTTTCCGATTGCAGGCGTTTTCGCTCTTCCTCAAGCGTCTGAAATAACTTTAAGTCAAGGTCAAACCCGCGCCGTTTGAGCGCCTCCATGACTTCTTCCGGACGTTGTCGAAGCGTTTTTAAATCAAGCATCTAAGCACCCGCCACGTGCATACCAGCCTTCGCAGCCAACAAACAACCAGCAACCGTTGCCACAATATAGGCGAGAGCCGTAAGACTCCGGCCCGCGTCGTATAAATGGACCGCATCGAGCGAAAAGGCAGAAAACGTCGTGAACGCGCCAAGAACGCCGACCACGAGAAATGGTCTCCCGAACGACTCGAACCAGGATGTATCGCTCGCGCTTGCAACGATGGCACCGATGGCGAACGATCCAACCAGATTCACGAGTACCGTTCCCCAAACGTGACCACCCCACCACGCAACCAACGACACGACTGCATAGCGAAAAACGGCCCCGCAGGCGCCGCCAAACGCAATCGCTATCAGCGTTCTAGTCACTGTCCTTGTCTCGAGCGTGTTCGTCACGGGCGCGGAGTGTAGTCATTCTTTCCCGAATTTTCTGTTCTAAGCCCCGATCCGTTGGGAAATAAAATTGTTCTTCTTGCATCTCGTCCGGGAAGTACTTCTCGCCTGCGGCGTACGCGTCTTCCTCAGCGTGATCATAGCGATAGCCCTTGCCATACCCAAGATCATCCATCAAACGCGTGGGCGCGTTCCGAAATCGTAATGGAACCTCATACGATGGATGCTCATTGACGTATTTTCGTGCCGCACCGTGTGCCGCATAGACCGCATTACTCTTGGGGACACTCGCTAAATAGACCACGGCTTGGGCGAGCGCGAGTTCCCCTTCAGGCGGTCCCAACCGGTGAAACGCTTCCCATGCATCGAGACAAATGGACAACGCGCGTGGATCCGCGTTGCCAATATCTTCGGATGCCATTCGGACCATGCGTCGCGCGACGTAGAGAGGATCACAACCCCCATCAAGCATACGAGCAAACCAGTAGAGCGCGGCGTCAGGCGAACTCCCACGAACGGCTTTGTGAAGTGCGGATATCTGGTCGTAGAACACTTCGCCACCTTTATCAAACCGCCGGTAACTCTGACCCGTCGCCTCCGTGACGTCTTCGATCCCGATTTCATCCCGTGCAAGTTGCAAGGAGATTTCAAGCGTATTGAGTGCTCGGCGAGCATCGCCATCCGCGTATCGACACAGAAATTCAACCGCGTCGTCGCTAATCTCGATCCCGTCCAATACATCCGAACATGCGCGCCGAACGATGTTCCGAATATCATCGAACTCTAGGGGTTTGAGCACGTATACGCGCGTTCGCGACAGCAGCGCCCCGTTCACTTCAAACGATGGATTCTCCGTCGTCGCCCCGATTAACGTAATGACCCCTTTCTCAACATGCGGTAGGAATGCATCCTGCTGTGCCTTGTTAAAACGATGCACTTCGTCCACAAAAAGAACCGTCTGTCGACTCGCGTGGAGTCCCGCGTCGTCTATCGCTCGTCGTACATCCTTAACGCCGGCAAGCACTGCGGATATAGAAATCCACCGAGCCCCCGCGGCTTCTACCAACAGTTTCGCCAAGGTCGTTTTCCCGGTTCCCGGAGGCCCCCAGAGAATCATTGAGTGAACGATCCCCGCCCCCGCCAACTCGGCGAGGGGTCGCCCAGCGCCCAGAAGGTGCCGTTGGCCCTCAAAATCTTTCAGATCAGACGGACGCATCCTTGCCGCCAATGGCATCGCCTGGTTTGCAGTTACGTCACCCAGAGGGATCTCGGTCTGTGACATCGCCTATCACGTCGGTGCCTTCGGGCACCACGATATCGAATTCGCTCAATTCTACCACTTGGTTCGCCTTTGGATTGCGGAACAACACCTCGGTTTGATGCCCAAAGTGATCGACTACTTCGATTCGAATCATCACGCCCTCGAAAAAGTAAATCTGTAATCTCTGAAAGACCGATGCTTTGCCGTTTGGCTCCAAAATATAGCCAATGCCTCGTGTTGTATCAGTGCTTGTCACATGCTGAACGCTGAACCCTGCAAGACTTTCCTCTGAGGCGTTCATCAGCAGGAGGGTAAATGCCGAGTCCGGGAGATCACCCAGATTCCTCACGGTCAGCTGTTCCAGATCCAAGTCGTGAACGTAGAGCGCATTACGTTTGGCGACCATCACCTGCGAAAAGGGCGCATCAATCTGCCACCGAAGCCCAAGGGTTCTCGAAAAGACGACCCGACCGACCTGTGTTTCGATCAATTCGCCTCGGGCGTCTCGGGTCAACTGTTCGAATTCGGCACTATAGGTCGGGACGCGGGCGAGCAGATCAATTAATTCTTTCGAAGCCGTGTTCTGCTCTTGTGAGAGCCCAGTCGATCCCAGCAAGAATAGCGCCAGCGCAACACTTAATTTCAAACGATTAGGCGTCTCGGTCTGGGACTAGAACTTCGCGACTGCCATTGCTGTTCATCGCTGATACCACCCCCGCGTTCTCCATGGCTTCAATCAATCGGGCGGCTCGGTTGTAACCGATTCGAAGTTTTCGCTGAACAGAAGAAATCGAAGCACGTCTGGACTCGAGCACGAAGGCAACCGCCTCGTCATAAAGCGGCTCATCGGATTCTGTGTCACCCGTCAAACTAATCTCACCAGCCACTGACCCGGTGCTCGGCGAAAGAACGTCGTCTAAGTAGTCGGGGTCTCCTCGTTCTTTCCAATCCGAAACAACGCCATGGACTTCATCGTCCGAGACGAATGCACCATGCACGCGTATCGGTACCCCTGCGCCAGGCGGCAGGAATAACATATCGCCGTGGCCCAACAGTTGCTCTGCCCCTCCCTGGTCCAAGATGGTGCGCGAATCAACTTTGCTCGACACTTGAAAGCTGATCCGTGTGGGTATGTTGGCCTTGATCAAGCCCGTTATCACATCGACGCTTGGGCGCTGCGTAGCCAGTATGAGGTGAATACCCGCGGCCCTCGCTTTCTGCGCGATTCGGGCGATCAGCTGTTCTACTTTCTTACCCACAAGCATGATCATGTCGGCGAATTCGTCAATGACCACCACGATCAAAGGCAACTTCTCCAGAGGGCTGGCTGGTTCCAACGCGTCCTCGGACCAGAAGGGATCCAGGATCGGACGATTCAGTTTCTGTGCTTCCAGGATCCGGCGGTTAAAACCAGCAAGATTCCGCACCCCTAAGGCCGCCATAAGTTGATAACGCCGATCCATTTCACGAATACACCAGTTGAGCGATTGAGACGCTTCCTTCATATCGGTGACCACGGGGGTCAAGAGATGTGGAATGCCTTCGTAAACGGCCAGCTCCAGCATTTTGGGATCGACCAAAATGAGACGTACCTCTTCGGGCGAAGCTTTGTAGAGCATGCTAAGCAACATCGCGTTGATGCCCACCGACTTACCGGATCCTGTAGTTCCGGCAACCAACAGGTGCGGCATTTTTCCTAAATCTGCGAGCACGGCGTCACCTGCAATATCCTTACCCAGCGCGAGGGTTAAAACGGACGAAGCGTCTTGATAGCTTTTCGATCCCAGGACGTCCTTCAGTCGGACGACTTCCCTGATTTCATTCGGGATCTCAATGCCCACTACCGACTTTCCTGGTATCACTTCGACAATTCGAACACTGATGACGGCCAGTGACCGCGCGAGATCCTTTGCCAACGCGCTAATCTTGCTAACTTTGACACCCGCGGCGGGTTGGACTTCGAAGCGCGTGATTACGGGGCCAGGAAGAATCGAGACCACTTCTGCTTCAACACCAAAATCCAGAAGCTTCAATTCCAGCTGTTTTCCCATCGCATCCAGAGCTTCGCTCGAATAACCGCCGAGCGATTCGGTCTCCTGATCATCAAGCAGATCGAGATCCGGCATCTCGTTTGAGGTTTTTAGATCGAATAATCGCCGTTGCGACACGGCTTTCGGTTTGGGAACGGGTTCAATTTTAGTCACCGACTTCCTAGCAGCGACCTTGGCCTTAGCAGCACTTTTTGTTCGCACACGAGCGACGGGGGCAGACCGATGTGTCGAAAATCTAGCGAGTTTCAATCGCTTTAAATAGTTAAATCCGCGGCCAAAGGTGCGACCGGATTCTTTCGCAATCCTCGCGCAAACGCGAATCCCACGATGAATCAACAGCCCCGTTTTCTCAACCAAATTTTTCCACGTAAACCCTAGCGTCAATTGCGTTCCGACGAGTACGCAGGCGAAAGCGATCAGCGTGAGTCCCAAACTCTTGAAGGCATCTATCCCCAGTCGAAAAAGAGAATCGCCAACTGCACCACCTGCACCCGCGGGAAGTTCGGGTGGAGAACCCGCATGCAGTCTGAACAACAAACATGCAGAAGCAACTAGAGCGAAAAAGCCGAGAAACCGTATGCCCACGACAGTCCACGACCAGGGCAACCCGCGTGCCATCAAGAGTCGTCCGCCGGCAATTACGAGGCCGGCGACCAATAGATATGCGACCCAACCAAAGGCTAACAGCGCGAATTCCGCGATCCATGCCCCGCTGATCCCAACAAGGTTGCTTACCCGAAGATCAGTGCCGGCGTGACCCCAGCTTGGATCCAACGGCGAATAAGAGGCTATGGCCAAGAGGGCATAGACAGCAATCGCAGCGAGAAGTACGAATCCAATCTCGCGAAATGGCAGTGTGGGCGATGAGACCTCGGACAAGGGTTATACCCCCTATGCACTAATCGACTTCAGTACCTAGGAAGCACATCTTACCCCTTTGAACCGAATTGAACAATTTACCTTTCAAATTCAGTCTCTTAGTGAAGATACCTAGACCACTTGTCCGGTCCCGTCCAGTCCACCGAATACTGTATTATTGAGGCCACGGTCAAACTGTTGTTTATGTATGCGACCCGACAAGCAAAAGGTCATTGATGAGGTCTGGGACGATGCTCGCGTGCGAAGTTTTTTGAGCAAAGCAACCCCGAGCCAATTCGGAGAGGCCCTCCCCGGAGACGCCGATTTCCATCTGCTACTCAACGCATACTACGCGATGCGAGTCGACGACTTTAAGCGGTTTATCGTCTACTACATGCGCGAAGGCCACAACGTAAACGCGATGAACGAAAACGGCTTAACGCTCATCGATTATTTACGGCCCCACAAAAAAGCCACGCCCTTTGTTAACGCTTTGAAAAAAGCAGCTCCTTGATGCAGAAAGCGAGCGTCGAGCGCCTCATTGTTCTTGGCTCGGGGCCAGCCGGCTATACCGCGGCTCTTTATGCAGCGCGGGCAAATCTCAATCCCCTGTTAATTACCGGGGTTGAAGTGGGGGGGCAACTGACGACGACAACCGACGTTGACAATTGGCCAGGTGATTTCGAAGGTCTTCAAGGTCCAGAATTAATGATACGCATGCAAGAACATGTGGAATCGCTCGGTACGCGCCTCGTCAATGATCAAATTCAGTCGGCCCAACTAACCGAAAAACCGTTAGAACTTATCGGTGACGACCGTGCGTATGCCTGTGAAGCGCTGATCATAGCAACGGGTGCATCCGCTCAATACCTCGGTCTTGAGAGTGAGGAGAATTTCAAAGGTCGGGGCGTAAGCGCATGCGCGACCTGCGACGGGTTTTTCTACCGCAATCAAGAGGTCGCTGTGATTGGGGGTGGCAACACGGCGGTTGAAGAAGCCCTTTACCTTTCCAACATCGCTTCAAAAGTTTACTTGGTCCACCGACGCGACAGATTACGAGCGGAAAAAAAATTACAGGAGCGGTTGTTTGGACGGATCGATGAAGGTGCGGTCGAGCCCATCTGGGGTCATACGTTACATGAAGTTATCGGCGACGATTCAGGTGTAACGGGAATACGTGTTGCATCAGTAGCCAACACAGACATCCGTGACCTCAAACTACACGGCGTCTTCATCGCAATTGGGCACATCCCGAATACGGCATTGTTCGATGGGCAGCTAACCATGAACAGCAACGGCTACATCCAAGTGTCAAGCGGCCTCAGCGGAAATGCGACCGCGACCAGCGTGCCAGGTGTATTCGCTGCTGGAGATGTTGCAGACCATGTCTATCGCCAAGCGATCACTTCAGCTGGATTCGGTTGTATGGCAGCTCTCGATGCCGAAAAGTACTTAGATGCTCAAACCTGATGCGTTAAATCCTTTGCACGCATGACCTTCTCTGCCGCTGTTCCCGTGTTGACGTCTCCGAATACCCGACTGCCTGACCCTTGGAATAGTCCAGCGGATGGCCCCGTCGCAGTGGGCGGCGATCTAAGCTCCGATCGGTTAATCGAGGCTTATGAAAAAGGGATCTTTCCATGGTTTTCGGATGACGATGGCCCTGTGCTGTGGTGGTCACCAGACCCGAGAGCGATTCTGCTACTGGAGGACTTTAAACCGTCCAAAAGTCTCAGGAAGGTGATTCGAAAAGGGTACTTCCACTTAACCTTCGATCAAGCGTTTAGCGAGGTAGTCTCCGCTTGCGCGGAACCGCGACCAAACTCGACAGAGACGTGGATTACTCCGAATATGCAGCGGGCTTACATAGCACTTCACGAATTGGAGTTAGGACACTCTGTCGAGTGCTGGCGAGGAGAGGAGCTTGTTGGAGGACTTTACGGGATTTCTCTCGGCTCAATGTTTTTCGGTGAGTCCATGTTTTCGAAGGTTTCGAACGCTTCGAAGGTTGCGCTGGCAGGATTAGTTGACCACCTCAGTCGATGGAGCTTCACTCTCCTAGATTGTCAAATCATGAACCCACACCTACGTTCCTTAGGTGCCATCGACATGCCGAGAAATCAGTTTCTTTCGCTGTTATTGGAAAACCGACGCCGCACAACCCGAATGGGTCCATGGGAGTACAGT
Source organism: Pseudomonadales bacterium (assembly GCA_022448085.1). Lineage (GTDB taxonomy): Bacteria > Pseudomonadota > Gammaproteobacteria > Pseudomonadales > Azotimanducaceae > UBA11889. The sequence continues at coordinate 7,201 of JAKUTH010000009.1, forward strand.
ATCGAACACAATTAAGGCGCTCGCAAAATTAACAACAACCACGCGAGAATTTCTTGGCAGATCGACGTTGGTTATCGCTGGAGTGATCTAACCGGGCATGCTTAAATCTCGCCACGTTTACGAGGGGACTAGATGGCAAAAGAAGAACAGATCGAAATGGACGGAACGGTCATCGATACGCTCCCGAACACCATGTTCAAGGTAGAGCTCGAAAATGGACACGTTGTTACCGCCCACATTTCCGGCAAAATGCGTAAAAACTACATACGGATTCTTACCGGCGACGTCGTCAAAGTCGAACTAACTCCCTATGACCTTTCGAAGGGTCGAATAACGTTTCGAGAACGTTAACGGCATTCGCGTCACGGAAGCTTGCGGACCGTCGGAAGCTTCACGACTGAGTCGCAACAGTCCTCGATTCGATCTCAATAGCAATGTCTCCGTCTTCCACCGAGACATAGACAGTACCACCCGAATCGGCCAGCTCTCCAAACAGAATATCCTCTGCCAGTCGGCTCTTAATTTTCTCATCGATGAGCCGTTGCATCGGTCGAGCACCCATCTTCTCATCGTAACCCTCGCGCGCGATCCACTCCCGCGCGGCATCGTCCACCTCTAGTTCAACTTTCTTGCGGTCTAGCTGTGCTTGAAGCTCGGTCAGGAATTTGTCAACGACGCTCTTGATCACCTCCATCGGCAGTCCATTAAATTGGATGATTCCATCCAACCGATTACGAAACTCCGGCGTGAACATTTTCTTGACGACTTCTAATGCATCGGTGGCGTGGTCTTGGTGAGTGAACCCGATGGATGCGCGACTTGCTTCCTGTGCACCCGCATTGGTTGTCATTACCAGAACGACATTCCGAAAGTCCGCATTTCGACCGTTGTTATCGGTCAATGTTCCGTGATCCATGACTTGAAGCAAGAGATTAAAAACTTCTGGGTGTGCCTTCTCGACTTCGTCCAGCAGAACCACACTGTGGGGATGTTTTGTTACCGCTTCCGTTAACAAACCTCCCTGATCAAAACCTACGTATCCCGGCGGAGCTCCGATGAGACGCGATACGGTGTGGCGCTCCATGTACTCGGACATGTCAAATCGCAACAGCTCAACGCCCATGACACGCGCTAATTGACGAGCGACTTCCGTTTTACCAACCCCGGTCGGACCAGAGAAAAGAAACGATCCAATCGGTTTTTCATCTGCCTTGAGCCCGGCACGCGATAACTTGATCGCGTTAGCCAACGTCTCGATGGCGCTGTCCTGTCCGAAAACTGCCATCTTCAATTTACTGTCCAAACCTTTCAATGCTGCTTTATCGGACGTTGTCACCTGACTTGACGGTATCCGTGCAATTTTCGCGACAACCTGCTCAACGTCCGGCGCTCCAATGGTCTTTTTGCGCCGACTAGCTGTCACCAGCTGCTGTGCGGCCCCAGCTTCATCAATGACGTCGATCGCTTTGTCCGGCATGAAACGGTCCGTTATGTAACGATCGGCGAGTTCAGCGGCCACCCTTAGCGCGCGATCTGTATATCGCAATTGGTAATGATCCTCGAACCGCGATTTGAGTCCTTTCAGTATCTTGTACGTGTCATCAACACCAGGCTCGGTTATATCGATCTTTTGAAAACGCCTCGACAGCGCTCTATCTTTGTCAAAAATTCCTCGATATTCCTGATAGGTGGTCGACCCCATGCACCTCACGTCACCCGATGCAAGCAGTGGTTTCAACAGGTTAGACGCATCCATCACGCCACCAGAAGCGGCACCCGCTCCAATGATCATGTGTATTTCATCAATAAAGAGGATGGCGCCTTCTTCATCCTTCAGTTCCACCAAGAGTTGCTTGAAGCGCTTTTCAAAATCGCCTCGATATTTAGTACCTGCTAGCAACGCGCCAAGATCTAAGCCGTAGACGTTGCTCTCCCCCACGACTTCGGGCACCTGGTGATCAACGATTCTCTTCGCCAAACCTTCAGCGATCGCAGTCTTGCCAACTCCAGACTCTCCCACCAACAAAGGGTTGTTCTTGCGACGGCGACAAAGAATCTGGATAACTCTTTCGACCTCGCTATCTCGACCCACTAGTGGGTCGATATGGCCGCGTCGCGCCATCTCGTTTAAGTTTGTTGCGAATGCTTGCAGCGCAGTTTGGGCAGGCTCCTCTTCGTTGGAATCTCCGCGTACGCCTTCTGGCTCTGTATCGCCTCCGCTATCACCCGCAACTTTAGATATGCCGTGCGCGACATAATTAACGATGTCAATGCGCGCGATTTGTTGTTGTTTTAGAAAAAATACCGACTGCGACTCCTGTTCATTAAAAATCGCGATGAGTACATTCGCCCCCGTCACTTCTGCTTGGCCGCTTGACTGAACGTGGAACAGTGCACGCTGAAGGACTCGCGTAAAACCTAGCGTCGGTTCCGTTTCGCGTTGAGCATCTCCAGCTGGAATCAAAGGTGTAGTCGTTTCGATAAATTCTTGCAAGTCCGACTTGAGAGCATCCAAGTCCGCACCCACGTTCGTTAAAACTTCAATGGCTTTGGCGTTGTCAAGAAGGGCGAAAAGAAGGTGCTCGACCGTCATGAACTCATGGCGTTTCGCGCGGGCATCCTTAAAGGCCTCGTTGAGCGTGACTTCTAGATCTTGGCTCAGCATGCGTCAGTCCGTCATTTCTATGGTCGACAATAAAGGATGCTGGTTTTCCTGGGCGTAATGATTAACTTGCTCCGACTTTGATTCAGCAACATCTCGCGGGAATATCCCACAAACCGCGCTCCCGCTCGTATGCACCACCAGCATTATCTGCGTCGCTTTTTCTCGGTTCATCGCGAAAAACACTTCGAGTATATGTACCACAAACTCCATAGGCGTGAAGTCATCGTTAAGAAGAATCACCTTGTACATGGGCGGGCGCTCTAGTTTAGGTTTCTCAGGAGCGGTCGCCAAGTCACCTTGTCGATCTTGTTCCCAGTCGCCGTCTTCATTACTCATGAAGCTTCCAGGTCACAGCAAACAACGCCATTAAGTCCATCACTCGCAACGTATCGACCATAGTGCGAGAGTGCGAGAGGCCTACATCACGCGCCACTCAGTGTACAGCATTGGCCAAATCTTAAGAAGCGCTTGACACACCGCACGGCCTGTAACAGTGTTGAGCGATAGGCCGAAAAAGGACTTTTGTTTTGGCCGTCGCGACGTCCCTCGCGGACAAAGCGTACAGGTCGGAGCCGAAGTTATTCCCAGATTTAGGGGGAACGGGAATGGCTCTGGGTAAAGTTAAGTGGTTTAACAACGCCAAAGGCTACGGCTTCATCCTGCCGGAAAATGGAGGCGAAGACCTTTTTGCGCATTACTCCTCGGTAGAAATGGATGGCTATAAAACACTCCGGGCCGGCGATGACGTTGAATTTGAAATCGAGGAAGGTCCGAAAGGATCGCATGCAATTCAGATACGTTTGGCTGGTGAATCCACCGGTGCGCATTCGGAGGACTCACCCGACGATGCTGATATTCAAGCGGACCCAGAGAACTAAATACCTTCAGTCAACGAATTCCAGATAATTACGGTTGCAACGAAGCGATGGCCCGATTAAACGTCGACGAGGGTCGCATCGCTTTATCCGCGAGGCCTGTATCCGGGAAATAGTATCCGCCCAAATCCACCGGGCTTCCTTGCGCTTCCATCAGTTCTCTATTAATTACGTCTTCATTATCGTTGAGTGCTCTTTCCAACAATCGAAATTCATTCTTCAAACTTGGGTCATGATCTTGTGATGCAATCGCTTCGGCCCAAAACTTCGCAAAATAATAATGGCTACCCCGGTTATCGATTTCGTTAACGATACGAGATGGCGATTTATTGCTTTCAAGAAATTTAGCGATCGCTTGGTTCAATGTGTTTGCCAGCACACGTGCACGGGCGTTTTCGAACTTTTCGGCCAAATGCTCCAACGACGCCCCTAAAGCTAAAAACTCTCCCAACGAGTCCCAACGTAGATGCCCCTCAGCTTCAAATTGTTGGACGTGTTTCGGGGCAGAGCCACCGGCACCTGTCTCAAATAGCCCACCACCATTGATGAGAGGCACGATCGATAACATTTTTGCGCTTGTGCCCAGTTCGAGAATCGGAAATAGATCCGTGAGGTAGTCCCTCAACACGTTTCCGGTCACAGAAACCGTATCCTTCCCAGCTCTCATTCGCTCAAGAGAGAATATCGTCGCGTCTCGGGGCGACATGATGTGATAGGCAACATCGCTAAGGTCATAGTCATTTAGGTACCGATTCACTTTTTCAATAAGCCGAGCGTCGTGTGCGCGGTCTTCGTCTAACCAAAACACAATAGGTGCACCCGTTCGACGCCCTCTTTCGATCGCGAGCCCGACCCAATCTTGAATCGGCCCATCCTTGACGCGACATAAACGCCAAATGTCGCCAGTTTCGACTCCGTGCTCGTGAAGGGTCTCGCCGTTAGATCCTTTAACCCGAATCAAACCTTTACCCTGAGCTTCGAACGTCGTCCCATGAGAACCATATTCCTCGGCCTTTTGCGCCATTAACCCAACGTTCGGGATAGACCCCATCGTAGTTGGATCAAACGCTCCGTGGGCAATGCAATGCTTGATCGTTTCGGAATAAACCGCGGCATACGAGCGATCCGGAATAACAGCTTTCATATCACGAAGTTCGCCATCAGGCCCCCACATTTTCCCAGATTCTCTAATAGCAGCAGGCATCGACGCGTCGATAATGACGTCGCTCGGAACATGAAGATTCGTAATACCCAAGTCTGAGTTAACCATCGCCAATTGAGGGCCGTTCGTAAGGCAGCTATTTAAATCGGCTTCAATGACATTAGTTTGATCGTTGGAAAGCACCTTTATTTTTTCGTATATGTCTCCAATTCCATTGTTCGGGTCAGCACCCAGGTCCCTAAAGACAGCTCCGTGCTTTTCAAAAGCCGCCGCATAATACGTCCTCACCGCATGACCAAAGATGATTGGATCAGACACCTGCATCATCGTCGCCTTCAGGTGCAAGGAAAATAGAACCCCTTGTTCCGTATTCGACATCTCTTGCGCAAGAAATTTACAAAGCGCGTGTTTGCTCATCATGGTCGCGTCCACGACTTCGCCTTCCTCAACAACAACCGCGTCAGCCAACACCGTCGTTCCCATTTCATCAACGAATTCGATAATCAAGGTATCGTCGCTTGGCATGACGACCGAGCGCTCGCTTCCGTAAAAATCACCCGAAGTCATGTGGGCGACGTGCGATTTGGAATCCGATGACCATACTCCCATTGTATGCGGGTGCTTTTTCGCATAGCGCTTAACAGCATCAGCTGCCCTACGATCGGAATTGCCTTCCCGCAATACGGGATTCACGGCACTTCCTTTTACCCCGTCGTAGCGCGTTTTTATCTTCTCTTCTTCAGCATCCCGGGGTTCTTCTGGATAGTCCGGTATGCCGTAACCTTTTCCCTGAAGCTCAGCGATCGCTTCGTGCATTTGGGGGAGCGACGCGCTGATATTTGGGAGTTTGATGATATTGGCGTCGGAACGCAGGGTTAATCGTCCTAACTCCGCCAAATCATCGTTAAATCGTTGTTCGGGAACCATGAGCTCTGGGAACACCGAAAGAATCCGACCCGCTAACGAAATGTCTCGCGTTTCAACGACGACGCCAGCCGCATCAGTAAAAGCTTTGACGATCGGTAGCAAAGAAAAAGTCGCCAGGCGCGGCGCCTCATCGGTTTGGGTGTATATGATCTTAGGAACTTCGCTCAAAACAACTTCCTACTGTTTTAAATCCTACGAAGATGAAGCCATCAACCCTGGTCCAGCGAACGGTCGGAACGAGGTCGTTATCGATTCACGCGAGCACAAAGGCTACCACACGAACATTGTCCTCTAGACCACGGGGCCGACTTAAAATTCCCAGCTCGTTCTCCGATCGCGATCATTTTGAGTGGATTCAACCCACCTCGATTGTTCTATTCCCTGTTCTTTCTTCCAAAAAATAGCCTCCGTTTTAAGGAAATCCATGATGCATTCGCACGCCGCAAACGCATCTGGACGGTGTCCCGAACCAACTATCACCAAAACGATTTGGTCGCTTGGTTTCAATAATCCGACGCGATGGATAATTAATACCTCGAGCAAGCTCCATTTCTTAACCGCGTACTCCCCGATTTTCTTCATACTTGCCTCGGTCATTCCGGGATAGTGTTCTAGCTGTAGTCCTTGAATTTCGCGATCGTCAAATCGATCTCGAACAAGACCTGCAAATGCGACTATTGCACCGCCGTCGCCGGCCATGCGCATCCGACATTTCGACCATTCCGCGTCGATCGAAAAATCAACTTCCTGGACTCGAACTTCTATCACCTTACCCGCCCGTGATTGGTGGTAAGAATGCCACCTCATCTCCATCGTTTAATTTCTGTTTAGTTCGCAGGATCACTTGATTAACGGCGACTTTAACTTGGTCTCCCTCAATAGCCGCGAGCGCATCGGGATCTAAATCGTCCCTAAGCGCGCGCATAACGTCGCCTGATCCAGAACCGTGCGGTAAATCAATTTCAATCCTATCGATGGCCGTTATTTCGCGGAGCGATGCAAAAAACCGGACAGTTATCCTCAAGATCGAATCCAAGTCCCGGACTTTCCACCAGACTTCGACCGAAGCATGAGATTCTCAATGCGAATTCCCCGCTCAACCGCCTTGCACATGTCATAAATTGTCAAAGCTGCAACGCTAACGGCCGTCAGCGCCTCCATCTCGACACCCGTTTGGCCTATTACTTTGCAAAGAGACAGAACTCGCAGTTTTTCGGGACTCACGCGTTCAAAATCAATTGAGATTTTTGTAATTGAGAGCGGATGGCATAACGGTATCAATTCGCTCGTTTTCTTAGCTCCTAGAATACCGGCGACACGGGCGACCGAAAGCACGTCACCTTTGGGGAGGCCGCCCGCAAATAAAAGATCCAACGTATCCGGATCCATACATACCAGAGCTTCCGCGGTAGCCGTGCGTTCTGATTCAGGTTTATTGGAGACGTCGACCATTGTCGCGCTTCCTTCCGCGTCGATGTGCGTCAGCTTAGCCATCGTGGCCCGGATTAAAGCCAACCCACTCGTTATAAGCAACTGAACAAGTACAATGCGCTCCTGTCATTATTGGAACAAATGACTTGACCAATCCGACGTCCAACTCGACGGTCGTTGTCGGTCTATCCGGAGGGGTCGATTCGGCAGTAGCGGCCAAACTCTTGTACGACCAAGGCTATGCAGTCAAAGGCGTCTTTATGAAGAATTGGGATGAAGACGATGGCACGGAACTTTGCACTGCACCCAAGGACTTCGAAGATGCAAAGCAGGTTGCCGACACGATCGGCATTGAACTCCTACCAGCCAACTTTGCCGCCGAATATTGGGAGTGTGTTTTTGAGGAGTTTCTTGTCGAATATCAAAACGCTCGGACACCCAACCCAGACATCCTCTGCAACCGAGAAATTAAATTCGACCTTCTTATTCGCTACGCCCTGCAAATCGGTGCGGAGAAAGTGGCAACTGGCCACTACGCCCGCGTGACGCAGCACGAGGACTCTTACACACTTCATAAAGCAAAGGACCTCAACAAAGACCAAACCTATTTCTTGCAGGGCGTTCATAAGGATTGTCTCAAAAACGTATTGTTTCCTTTATCCCAACTGTACAAGAAAGACGTCCGCAACATAGCGAAAACCGCCGGGCTTAGGGTCCACGAAAAGAAAGACAGCACCGGTATCTGTTTCATCGGCGAACGGCGGTTTAAGGAGTTCCTAGGCCGTTACCTCAAATGCGAGCCCGGCCCAATCGTTGACAGCCTTGGAAACGAAATCGGTCAACACGATGGACTGGCTTTTTTCACCCTCGGCCAACGTCAGGGACTCGGCATTGGCGGACGCCGAGGCGCAGACCCTGGTCCTTGGTACGTTATGGAAAAACTCCCCGCGACCAATACCCTCGTTGTCACACAATTGGAAGCGGATCTCATGACCAATGGTCTTGTCGCGACTAACGCCAACTGGCTCGTCGATTCGCCAGAAACCAACGCCGACTGCGCAGCAAAAATACGTTACGGGCAAGTCGATCAAAGCTGCCAATTCCGTATCAATGGAACGCAGGTCGAAGTCTCGTTCGACTTGCCACAACGCGCCGTCACTCCCGGTCAGTACATCGCGTTTTACAACGGGACTCAGTGTTTGGGAGGCGCGCAAATCGAGTCGTCTATGGCAGGTACTAGCTCAGATGACTAAGATTCCCGCCAGTTCGTTTTGTGTAAATTCCAAAATTACAGGACCAAGGTCGCGATGACACTCGAGTCACTGACGGCAATTTCGCCTCTCGATGGCCGCTACCGCACGCGTACTGGCGATCTTTCGGACTTGGTCAGCGAGTTCGGACTGATCCGTTTGCGCGTCGAAGTCATGATCCAATGGTTCATTCATCTTGCAAACGAGCCATCTATCGAAAACGCGACCAAACTCGATCCAGCAACCGAGAATCAATGTCGCGACATATGGCGCCACTTCAATATCGATGATGCACGGACCGTTCAAACCATCGAGTTAGAGATTAATCACGATGTCAAAGCCGTGGAATACTTTGTCAAGAACAAGTTGCGAGATCTGGGATTAGAGGAATGCATCGAATTTGTGCACTTCGCGTGCACTTCCGAAGACGTCAACAATCTGGCATACGGTCTATTGCTGAGGCGCAGTCGCCAAACATGTTTGCTGCCCTCTATCGAAGGTGTGCTACAAGCGATTGCTATTTTGGCCCAAGAATACGCCGAAATACCCATGCTTTCTCGAACACACGGCCAACCCGCATCACCGACAACGGTCGGCAAAGAATTGGCAAACTTTGTTGCTCGCATGGAAGTTTGTCTTAACGATTTCGAGAACTGCCCCATTTACGGCAAAATGAATGGCGCTGTAGGTAACTACAACGCCCACTTCATCGCGTACCCACACGTCAATTGGACCAGCTTGAGCGAGGCTTTCGTCTCGTCGCTGGGGCTCACGTTTAACCCCATGACCACCCAAATCGAGCCCCACGATTACATGGCAAAGCTATTCCAAGAACTTCAAGCCATCAATCAGGTATTGCTGGATTTCAATCGGGACGTGTGGGGCTATATATCGATTGGTTACTTTAAGCAGCGCCTCATCGAAAACGAAGTAGGCAGCTCGACCATGCCGCACAAAGTGAATCCGATTGATTTCGAAAATGCAGAAGGTCAAATAGGGCTTGCAGGAGCGCTTCTCAACCATCTCGCTGCAAAATTGACCGTGTCTCGGTGGCAGCGTGACTTGTCTGATTCGACTGCCTTACGAAGCGTGGGAACAGCGTTCGCGCACTGCATGGTGGCTTATTCCAGTACCCTCCGCGGTATTCAGAAACTCGATCTGGACAAAAACGTCATCGCAAAAGATCTAGAAGTCTCTTGGGAAGTTCTTACCGAGGCTATACAAACGACAATGCGTAAACACGGAATTAAAGAGCCCTACGAGCGGCTAAAACAATGGACACGCGGTCGCCATTTCGACGAGAGCGTCTATCGGGATATTTTGAGCCGACTCGAATTACCTGCCGAAGCATTGAAGGAGCTCGAAGCACTTACGCCAACCACATACATCGGCCTCGCATCAAGCCTCGCGCACCAGACCGCGTCGAGGATCATTAGTAGAAAATCTTCTAAACCGGATGAAGATTGAACGTACGTGTCCAGGAAGTCAGTTGGGAAAGCCATCAAACTGAATTACGGGCCGTAAGGAACGCTGTATTCATCGAGGAACAGAATGTCCCGCGGGAACTCGAATGGGATGGCATGGACGAAACCAGCATCCACTTCAGCGCAGAAACGAGTGATGGCGACGTGATCGGAGCGGCTCGGCTTATGCCTTCGGGGCAGATCGGACGTATGGCGATCTTGATCCCCTACCGTGGTAATGGGATTGGACGGCGAATGCTGGATATGGCAATCCGCAGCGCAAGTCGATCCGGCATGAAAGAGGTATTCTTGCACGCACAGTCTTATGCACTGGAGTTCTACCTAAAAGCAGGCTTTAGAATAGATGGGCTAGAGTTCGAAGAAGCGGGCATTCCACACCGCTCAATGACACGTTCTACCGAAGACCGTTAAAGGTCTATCAGATAACGTCCTTGGTCACCTTCACATGACATCTGACTATTTCAATTAACCGGTGCCTTCCGCGAGCCTCGCCAATATTGGGGTTCTGGCGATGCGGGCAATTCGGTATATCTCTAGCTTGGAACAACAAGGAGGCCCATAAATTCATCGACCGGCGTTGACTCCAGCGCGTCCTGATCCATACAGAGCGTCTCAATTTCGTTCGCGCGTGGCGCTGGAAAACGCGCGCTTAGGTTGCGCCGAAATTTATCCTCGAGCAATGGGATACCTTCCTTGCGACGGCGTCGATGACCTAGAGGGTATTCAACAGTCACTTTCTCGGTAGCAGTGCCGTCGCGAAAAAAAACTTGCACGGCGTTCGCGATCGAACGTTTCTCCGGTTGGTGGTATTCCTCACTAAACCGAACGTCCTCCTCTACCACCATCGACTCCCGTATCCGATCGAGTCGAGAATCTGACGCGACACTATCTTCATAATCCGCTGCCACCAAATCGCCTTTCAGAAGACCAACTGCCACCATGTACTGCAAACAATGATCCCGATCAGCTGGATTGTTCAGTGCCCCAGTTTTACTAATGATCCGGATGGCAGATTCGTGGGTTGTAAGCACAACCTTGTCGACTTCTTGAAGTCGTGGCAATACCTCTGGATGCAAAGCCACCGCAGCCTCCACCGCCGTCTGCGCGTGAAATTCTGCCGGGTAGGAGATCTTAAATAAGACATTCTCCATCACGTACGTGCCATAGGGTCGCTGAAATTGAAACGGCTTGCCCTGAAATGAAACGTCGTAAAATCCCCACGTCGGAGCACTGAGCGCGCTCGGGTAACCAATCTCGCCTTTGAGGACCAGCATCGCCAGCCGGACCGCCCGACTGGTTGCGTCTCCCGCAGCCCACGACTTACGAGGTCCTGCGTTAGGGGCATGTCGATAGGTCCGTAGGCTAGAGCCATCAATAAATGCGTGAGAAAGTGCGTCGACAACTTGATCACGGGTCCCACCAAGCATCGCTGCAACCACCGCCGTCGACGCAACACGGACCAGGAGGACGTGGTCGAGACCCACACGGTTGAAACTATTTTCAAGAGCCAAGCAACCCTGAATCTCGTGAGCTTTTATCATTGAATCGATGACGTCTTTCATCAGCAACGGCGCTCCACCTGACGCCAGCGAATTTCGGCTCACATAATCTGCGACCGACAAGATTGCACCGAGATTGTCCGACGGGTGTCCCCATTCCGCGGCTAACCAGGTGTCATTGAAGTCCAGCCAGCGAACCATGCACCCTATATCCCAAGCGGCCTTCACTGGATCGAGCTCAAACGAAGTTCCGGGAACGCGCACGCCGTTACGAACTTCCGTACCCGGGACCAATGGACCTAGATGTTTTAGACAATCTGGGAATGTCTGTGCAAGGAACCCGCATCCAAGGGTATCCATCAAACAGTTCCGCGCTGTTTCGCGAGCTTCGACGCTATCGATCACGTAATCCATTACGTAATCTGCAATATCAATCAACTCTCCATCGGGGTCGGGTCGGACGTTGACTTCAGAATTTACGCTCATACGACCAGTTACAACCTTCAACGATTACTTATCGGCTCAAGCGTCCTTGGCTCGGGGCCAATGTAATCAGCACTGGGTCGAATGATTCGATTATTTGAACGTTGTTCCATGACGTGAGCAGCCCACCCCGAGAGTCTCGAACAGACGAAAATTGGCGTAAATAATTTTGTCGGGATGCCCATGAAGTGGTACGCCGCCGCGTGAAAAAAATCGGCATTGGCGAATAGCTCTTTCTCATCCCACATCACTTTTTCCACAGCGCAGGAAACAGGGTAATAACGCTGGTCCCCAACGATGTCCGCGAGTTTCTCCGCCCAACCCTTAATCACTGTGTTTCTTGGATCAGACGTTCGATAAATCGCATGTCCAAAACCCATGATTACTTCTTTACGTTCGAGCATTTCTCGGACGCCCCGTTCGGCTTGTTCTGGCGTCTCGTATTGGTCAATCAGGGCCATCGCTGCTTCGTTCGCACCACCGTGGAGGGGACCTCGTAGCGAACCGATAGCTCCCGTAATGCATGAGTACATGTCCGATAACGTCGACGCACACACTCGGCCTGTGAACGTCGACGCATTAAATTCGTGCTCGGCATAAAGAATCAACGACACGTCCATGACACGACAAAACGTTTCATTCGTCGCATCCCCTAATAAAGTTTCGAGAAAATGCTCGGCAATCGAATCTGCATCCGTTTGCTCATCAATTCGCACGCCATCGTGGCTAAAGCGATACCAATAATTAATGATCGACGGCAGAGCGCCCAATAGCCGATCTGCGACTTCCTGTTGTTGATCAAAGTCCGTTTCGGGTTCGAGATTGCCTAGCATCGAACATCCCGTACGCATCACGTCCATGGGATGAGTGGTCGAGGGAATCCGTTCAAGAACTTCCTTTAGAGCCTCGGGTAATCCACGAAGCGACTTCAATTTTTTCCGGTAGGCATCAAGCGTCGTTTGATTCGGCAATTCGCCGTATAGAATCAAATAGGCGACCTCTTCGAACGTCGCATGCTCAGCGAGTTCTGAGATATCGTAACCGCGGTAGGTCAAACCGGACCCTGTCTTTCCGACAGTGCAGAGCGCCGTATCACCGGCTGACTGACCTCGCAAGCCGGCACCGCTAAGTTTCTTATCGACCATCGTCCGAGTCCTCCCTAAATAATTCGTCGAGCTTCTGCTCGAATGCGTGATAGCCAAGGTATTCGTATAGCTGATCCCGCGTCTGCATGGCTGCAACTACATCCCGTTGCGTCCCCTTGGCCCTTATTTCCTTATAAACGTTCAATGCCGCCAGGTTCATCGCGCGAAACGCCGATAGCGGGTACAACACCATGTGCACTCCAACCTGACGAAGCTCGTCAACACTATATAGCGGTGTCGCGCCAAATTCTGTGAGGTTTGCGAGTACGGGGACTTCCACACTATCCACGATTTCGCCATACATCGAAACGTCCGTCATCGCCTCCGCAAAGATCGCATCGGCACCTGCTTCGATATACTCTTGCGTTCGATCCAACACCGCGTTGAAACCGTCGACGGCAAGCGCGTCAGTACGTGCCATCAAAATAAATGACGGGTCAATTCTCGCATCAACGGCTGCCTTGATGCGGTCACACATTTCTTCCGCCGAAACGATCGCTTTATTGGGTCTGTGACCGCAACGTTTCTGCGAAACCTGATCTTCAATGTGGACAGCTCCAACCCCCGCCTTTTCCATTTCCCGTATTGTCCGGGCGATACTGAAAGCGCCTCCCCAACCCGTGTCAATGTCGACGAGCAAAGGGGTGTCGGTTGCACCCGTTATGCGCAGCGCATCCGTGATCACGTCCTGCATCGAGGTGATCCCTAAATCGGGTAAAGCATACGATGCAGCTGCCACACCTCCACCAGAAAGGTATAGGCAGCGAAAACCAACCTGCTCCGCCATCAAGGCTGCATAAGCATTGATCGCACCGACAATCTGCAATGGCCGTTCCTGGACAAGTGCCTCCCGAAATCTTTCGCCCGCAGTCGACACAGCCATGTTCTCCTCAGTCACTGAATTCGCTAAGCCTCTCTTTCAAACCAGCATAAGTCGACACGGTTTCAATCGTTGGAAAACGATCCGATATCGAAGCCGGTGCATTAAAGAAAAAACCTTTGTTTGCCTGTTTCAGCATACCAACGTCATTAAAGGAATCACCCGCAGCCATTACACGCAAATTTAGGGATTGCAACGAACGAACTGCTTGCGTTTTGGGGTCATCTTGACGCAATTGGTAACCAACAACACGATCTTCAACGACCTTCATTCGATGACACAGTAGAAACGGGTTCCCTAATTTCGCCATCAAGGGCAACGCAAACTCATAAAAAGTATCGGAAAGAATCGCCAACTGGAAACAAATACGCATGTCGTCGAGGAAAGCAGCAGCATCATCAAAGGGCTCGATCCCCTCAATAGCCTGGCAGATGGAGCTGTAACTAACGTCGTGACGTTCCAACACTGTCAATCGATGGGTCATCAATTCATCGTAATCAACGACGTCTCGTGTAGTGAGCCGTAACTCTTCGACACCGACTACATCGGCAATCACTTCCCAGATCTCCGGTACGAGAACACCTTCTAAGTCCAGACAAAGTACGTTCATTGGGCTCTCTCCGAGGGGCGCGTATCTTACGGGAGCACCCGCCTCAAGCCTAGAGGGCGAGTGTATGTGCATGCGGAAGCGGCCCAACGAGTTGTATGCATATGACGAAAAATTATTTTTACGGTTGACGGGTTACGGGTAGATTCGCGTGTTCTCAATGTCGACTCGTTCAGGCCTACCGAAACTCGATGGTATCGATCAACACTCAATTCAGAAAAGACGTTTCGGCCGTTTCGCCCATGGATGTACTTGCGGACGCATTTAATCGCTTCGAGCAAAGCCAGATCTCGATTTCCTTTAGTGGCGCCGAAGACGTTGTCCTCATTGAAATGGCGTATCGATTACTTGGAAATACAGTGCCGGTTTTTAGCCTTGACACCGGAAGACTGCATCCCGAAACCTATCGTTACATCGACCAAGTTCGGAAACATTACGGCATTTCGATCGATATGTTGTCTCCAGACCCAACCAACCTAGAGCAACTCGTACGGGAAAAAGGGCTCTTTAGCTTTTATCAAGATGGGCATCACGAGTGTTGCGCCATTCGTAAAACACAACCGTTAACGAAAAAATTATGCCACCTCGACGCATGGATCACCGGACAGCGCCGCGATCAAAACGTCACAAGAACCCAACTTCCGCAGGAACAGCCGGACGGCGCCTTTTCAACGCCGGATCACCCCATTACAAAATTCAACCCGATAGCTTCTTGGACCTCGGCCGATGTCTGGCGTTACATCCAAACGAACCGCGTCCCCTACAATCCACTGCATGATCTAGGGTTTGCGTCAATCGGGTGCGAACCGTGTACACGCTCCGTCTCAAGGTTTCAGCACGAACGAGACGGGCGTTGGTGGTGGGAAGATGAGAAAGACAAAGAGTGCGGTCTGCACGCACAAAATGTTGATGCCCAACCTATACGCGTCATCGAAAAATACACACAGGCTTGACGTCGAGTTCACCGTTCTACCGGACCGATCGCAACGCACTTTTTGAGACCCGAGACCTACCCGCATGAACGATACTTTCGTAAAGAAGGTTTTGGCGGATAGTATGCTGTCTCGCAAATGTCCCGACGCGGAATCGAACTTATTTCCTCGGGGTCTATTCGGTCGGTTTGACAAGATCACTATCGCCGATGAACGCGAACCTGCATCTGCGGCTATGCAACTTACCCGACAATTCGACATCGACGTCGCTCCTTCTTCATCGTGGAAAAAGAAGACGTAGTTCAAACGGGTGCCAGCTATTGAAAATTTCTGTAGGAAGTAATCGGGAAAGCAATCAACAAAGAAAACCGACAAGAAGTAGAAGAAATCTTGTGTGCCAACCCGGATCTCGATCTAATCTGATCTGACCACAAATCACTTCACAGGAAGTGAAATGTGGCTGAACAGCTCCCCCCGCTCACTCCTGCTGCTGATCGCAAAGGCCTCGTGCACCAGATCCGTCGTCAAATGAGGAGCAAACCGTTCAATAAAATCGAGCATAAACTTACGCAAAAAAGTGCCTTTGCGGCAGCCGATATGCGTGACGCTATTTGAAAACAGGTGGCTTGCGTCCCGCGCCACCAGATCCGTATCGGTGTCCGGGTCAAACGCCATCGACGCAATAATTCCAATACCAAATCCAAGGCGGACGTAGGTTTTTATCACGTCGGTATCTGTCGCTGTAAAAACCACGTTGGGCACATGACCACCCGCTTCAAAGGCATCGTCGAGCCTGGATCTGCCGGTAAAGCCAAAGACATAGGTTACCAGTGGCTGCGTCGCGACATCCTCCAGCGTCAACTCTTCTTTTTCAGCCAAAGGATGTCCCATTGGGAGCACAATCGAGCGGTTCCATTTGTAGCACGGCATCATCACGAGATCCTTGAAATGCTCCATACCTTCGGTGGCAATGGCAAAATCGACCTCGCCGTTCGCGGCTAATTTCGCGATCTGGTCGGGGGTGCCTTGGTTCATTTGTAGAACAACGTCCGGATATTCTGCTCTAAACGACTGTATGACTTCCGGCAGCGCGTAGCGCGCCTGGGTGTGGGTGGTCGCGATCGAAAGGCTTCCTTGACGTTCGTCGCTAAACTCTTGTGCCACGCGCTTTACACTTTCGACGCGTTGAAGAATTTCTCCGGCCACCGAGACGATTTTTTCTCCCGCTGGCGTAATTCGGACTAAGTGCTTACCACTACGTTCGAAGACCTCGACGCCCAATTCATCTTCGAGAAGACGAATCTGCTTGCTGATTCCAGGTTGCGACGTATATAGGCTTTGCGCAGTCGCAGACACATTGAGGTTATGGTGCGCAACTTCCCAGATGTACCGGAATTGCTGAAGTTTCATCACCACCACCTTTATAACCATAAAGCACGGATACAATCATCCTTATTTCATAAAGAACTATCAAGTAGTTTCGTTAGTTACCCCGTGTGGTACATGTCCCGAGGCCACAGCAGTACTCGCACGTTCACAATTGCCTGCCTGGTCATCAAAAAACACATCGGCACCAAATGCCCGAAGAAACTCAGTTTTTTCGCGTCCGCCAAGAAACAAGCTTTCATCCAAACGAACGTCCCACGCGCGCAAGGTTTTGATGACGCGCTCATGTGCGGGGGCTGCGCGGGCGGTGACAAGCGCGGTTCGAATTGGACAAGCGGTCTCATCAAACTCGCACTGGAGCCGGTGGAGCCCTTTAAGGAACGGCTTAAAGGGGCCGCCGTGAAGAGGTTCATCGGCAGCCAATGCTTCGCTATCCGAAAACGCATCGAGTCCATCATCCCGATAAATGCGCTCGGCCTCGTCTGAAAACAACACCGCGTCCCCATCAAATGCTATTCGGAGATCCTCGTGGCTGGTGCTCGGCGAAACACCTCCAACGAGCGTTGCGGCTGCAAGGTGGTTATCAATCGCATCTCGAACGTCCTGCGGATGCGTCGATAGGAACAGGTCGCAATTGAATGCTCGTACATATCGGTACGGGCTGAAGCCTCCGCTAAAAGCGGCACGAGTGATCTCTAACTCGTGGGACCGAATTGAATTAAATATACGGAGTCCCGTATCCGCCGAATTTCGAGAAAGAAGGATTACCTCGACACGTGGATATTCTGTTAGGTCATTAATATTTAATAGTTTTTTTACAAATTGATAGGCGTCACCCGGATCCAGAACTCGATCCTCACGTTCAATTTGATACCGCCGATACGCTTCCAGGCCATGTTCCTCGAACACCAAATTACTTTCATCTAGGTCGAACAGCGCCCGGGAAGATATGGCAACGGTCAGAAACGATTCCGGCATCGATTCACGCATCTAAGTCAGGAATCAAACCGCTTTCGAGACGATCGATCATATCTTTTAACTTTAGTTTTCGCTTCTTCAGCCGTTGAATCCTCATGGTGTTCGGATGATGAGTATCGATCAGGTAGTGGATTACGTCGTCGAGATCGCGATGCTCTGACTTAAGCTCTTCTAGCCAACGATTGGTCTCTTCCTCGTCCACTTGCAGCTATACGACTACGACCCGTTATGCGTTACGTGTCATCATAGACGAGTAACATAAATCACTCGACACTTGTATTGTCCGGTATGGAAATCAATGCCAAAACCGCCATCAATCAAGACTTCCGTGAACACCTTTCTTCGCAGGGCCCAAGATCAGGCCATGACAAATACAACGTCGGCCCGATTGATCTTCGCCATGGATGCCACGGCGAGCCGCGAGCCGACCTGGGACTTAGCCACCAGCTTACATGCCGAACTTTTCAGCATTGCGAGTGCGACTCGTCTTGACGTTCAGTTGGTTTATTACCGTGGCCTGGACGATTTTTTCGTGTCCAGTTGGAACAAAGAACCACGCACCCTTCTACACGAAATGCAGAACGTTCGTTGTCGGGGCGGTCGTACGCAAATCCTCAGGGTCCTCCAGCATGCCCGTCGACAAATTTCCAAGGAAAAAACAGAAGCCATTGTATTTGTGGGCGACTGCTGCGAGGAGTCACCCGCCGAACTTTACGCCTGTGCGGGCGAACTTGGTCTTTTCCGATTGCCTGTATTCGTCTTTCAAGAAGGACACGATCCTCACGCGAAACAGGTATTCCAACAGATCGCGAAACGTTCTCGCGGTGCATACGCTCGCTTTGCGCCCGGATCTGCAAAGGAACTGGCTGCCTTATTAGGGGCCGCGGTCGCCTACGCGACCAAAGGAAAAGATGCCGTTTCCCAACTCGCTACGGCAGAAGCCCGCCATCTGCTTAAACAATTACCCCCATGACTCTATTAGTGATTGCGGCCCTTCTCGCGACGATCGCATTCGTGTTTCTGATGCAGTCGTTATGGGCCCGTAAACAACCTAAAAACCTGTCAACTAAAATTCTAGCGTCCGCCGTCACCCTCTTAATTGCCCTAGCTATCCTCGCCGCTAGCGGTAGGATGCACTGGATCGCAGCGGTCGGCACCGCGGTCCTTCCGTTTCTTCGTCGCGGTTTTTCACTCCTCCGCTACCTGCCTTATCTTGCACGTCTCATGTCCATGTGGCCGACCGCACACGCCAACTCCAATGCATCTGGTTCGCAACAAACCGAAACAAGCACCCGGGAGCTTCGGATGCGTTTGGACCACGAATCTGGCGACATATACGGGGAGGTGCTCGTAGGACGCCAAGAGGGACGTGCGCTCTCAGACCTATCTCACATCGAAATCAGAGAGCTCTACCTCGCTCTTAAGGAAACCGAGTCACGACGACTCCTGGAAGCTTATGCCGATCGGTACCATCCAAGAATATTGGACCCTAAGGCCGAGGATTCTAGCGCTGTCTCGCCGGAGATGACGCACGGGCGAGCGCTCAAAGTTCTTGGACTGTCTACTGGCGCGACAAAGGACGAGATTGTGGTGGCCCATCGACGCCTGATCCAACGCATGCACCCTGATCGTGGAGGTTCCACTTTTCTTGCCGCCGAACTCAACGCAGCAAAGAAATTCTTGATGGAGGAATAATGTCGACGTCGCGTGGCATGCGCGCAATGTACGTTCGGCGACACCCGTCGTTTTTCACGGCCGTCCGGACAGATGTCCGTGTAGAATTCTTCTTGTGCGCGATCCACTGATTCCTCTTGACCCGGAACTTCTTTCTGCCCTGAGCGAAGATCAAGTCATTACCGCGAACGAGCGCCAAGTCCGCGAACTCAAGTACGCGTTCGACCATCACCAGAAGCAACTCGGGCTAGTGACTTGGCCGACGGCTAGCGTCGTATCCATAGACCATTGGCTTCAAAAAAACTATGCCTCGGTATATCGAGAAAGCGAGACCGATAGTCCGCTGACGGTCGTGTCGCCACAAAGCCTATTGCTAGCAGCGAAGCTGACCGCACCGGACACCGACATCGAAACCCACACATCGCTTTTTCTTGACGCATGGCACCACTATTGGCTTTGGCAAATCCAACCCGCCGACCTGGACACAACGGACAACGGTAGACTGTTCCACCGTTGGTTCAACAATCTATCCGAATTCCTGAAGCGTCGACACACCATCTCAGAGATCCAGTTGTACCAGTTGCTTGAGGACGCTGCGCAGGCGGGAAGTTTTATACCGACAACCGTACATTCATTCGGACTGGATGACAGAGCACCGGCGCAGGAAACACTGTTCAATGCCCTGATCACGTCCGGATGCCGCGTGCAACACCACGCCAGCCGAGAAAATACAGAAGCTCAACCAGCGCTAACAAGTTTCGAAACATCGAACCAAGAACGTGCCGCGTTTGCCGTGTGGTCGAGGGAAATTCTATCGGCTCAACCCAACGCTCGGATCGCCATCGTCGTCGCAGACTTGACGCGCGAATACGCCGCCATCCGCCGGCAGTTCGAAGCCGTATTCCCAGATGTCGGTGAGCTGGCCCAAATCGTAAACATTGGAAGCGGCTTGCGATTAGGCGACGAACCTGTATGTCGCGACGCTCTCGATTTGCTCCGATGGACAATTCAACCCTTGAGCTTCCTTCTCATAGAACAACTCCGACGCTCGACGTACTTGCCATCAATCAACACCACCGAAAGACTCGCCTCTTGGCTCCCCCACCGGCTCGATCTCCCGGACTTTGCACACCGCGTAAAACTTCCGTGGAGCGAACGCATGCACGCTTTGTTTAAGACGCCTGCATGGAGTTCACCAAGGACGTGGGCTGAGAAGGCACGAACTATCCTCGACATTGCGGGATGGCCCGGCGATGAGCCTGACTCGAACGATTTTCAAGCCGCGCAAACGCTGTCAGAGATCCTCGACACGTTAACATCAAGCACGCAGTTTGGTGATATGTCCTGGTCGGAAGCTGTCCGATCTATTTGTTTCCTGGCAGATCATCAACGCTTTGCGGTGCAGTCGCCACCCGCTCATATCCAAGTGTTAAGCCAAGGAGAAGCTGACGGACTTAGATTCGATGCGCTATGGGTCGCGAACGCCAGCGATACGAACTGGCCGGGACCGTTCCGCCCCAACCCTTTTATCCCAATATCGACACAACGGGCCGCTGGGATACCCTCGGCATCGCATACTCAACGGCTTCGCAAAGCCCAAGAACGAACCCATTCGTGGCTATCGTCCGCGCCTCAAGTCGTAATTAGCTACGCGCGGGCCGATGGTGATTCCGTCTGTGCTCCTAGTGGCTTGCTCCCAGTTCTAACTGAATCCGCATTAAGTCAGATCCTACGAACACCGATCCTCGCCGCCCATGGACACATCTGGGCCCAACAGCAATCGTGCCACGCCGTCGAAGTGCTACAAGACGAGGTAGGATCAACCGTTCCATCGGATCGGCTAACCTACGGTGGTAGCGCTGTACTGCGTGACCAATCTCTATGTCCTTTTAAAGGTTGGGCCAGGCATCGGCTCGAGCTGTCCGACCCACGCGTTCCACATCGATTTCCAGACGCTTTAGACCGTGGTTCCTTGATACACGACGTTTTACATGCAGCTCTCGACTCCTGCAAAGGCCGAGAAGATGTCATCGAAATCGAACCAGCAAGGCTTCACGAAATCATTGATCGTGCGCTGACGAAATTTAGGCCAAATCTTTCGCAGGCCGTACTCGAACACGAACACCGGCGCATCCGCGAAATTCTTACGCACTGGTTAGATTTTGAGAAAAAGAGATCGCCCTACCAAGTCGTCGCCGTTGAAACCGACAAAAGCGTTCGGATCGGCCAGTTACAACTTGATCTTCGTCTAGATCGCATCGACCAAATGGAAGACGGTAGTCAACTCGTTATCGACTACAAAAGTGGCACCGCAACCACCGCAGGTTGGCGTCTACCACGTCTTTCGGACCCGCAACTCCCGCTGTACGCGTCGACCGTTGACAATGCCTCGGGCATCGCGCTGATGCAGATATCGGAAGAACGCACCACCTTAATCGGTGTCGGAGAGCACGAAATCCACGGTTTATCGAATAGTCAGGATTTTGGTTTTGAAACCTTCAAGGACCTGGCCAACGCATGGAATAGTTACCTTAAAGACACCGCAACATCGTTCGTCAATGGCTACGCCGCCGTCGACCCCATCGATAAAACGATTTGCCGCCGTTGCCATCTCCAAGGTCTGTGTCGGGTATTTGATGGCGACAATTAGTTACGATAACGATGACAACGCGCGGGCCGTCGCTATCGATCCCGAGCGTTCGGTCATTGTCCAAGCCCCAGCCGGCTCTGGTAAAACGACCCTTTTAGTAAATCGTTACTTAAAACTGCTCGGACGAGTTGAAGAACCGGAACACGTTCTCGCAATCACTTTCACGCGTAAAGCCGCGGCCGAGATGCGACAACGAGTGATTGAACAACTACGAAGTAAAACAGCGGTCGCCAAGCCCGCTCGTGCGCGCGCCTCTGAACGTGATTGGCATCTCCTCGATAACCCGCAACGCTTACGGATCCAGACGATCGATAGCTTTGCCCTGGGCATTCTTCAACAGCAGCCCTTTTCCACCCGATTCGGACATGATTATCGGTTCGCTGAAGATGCACGTTGGCTTTACCAGGAAGCGGCCGATCGATTACTCGAGAAAACAAACGATAAAGACCCTTTAAACGCAGACATTAGTCGCTTTGTTGCCCTGGTCGGGAATGACTTCGACCTTGCACGAAATCTAATCGCAGACATGCTGGGTCGACGAGATCAGTGGCTCGATCCCGTATCTAACGTGGCTCGAGAAACGATCACCAACGATCCGGGTCAATTCATTCACCTTATCGAGTCGGCAATCAAAAGCGTCGTAGATAGAACCACGAATATGCTTGCCGCTTCCATTCCACAATCATTGTTCGACGAGATCAAAGTGTTATGCGCTTTTTCCGCAAACAACCTCCAGCAACCTTTTTCTCACCTGTCAGATTTCCGTGACTGGCGTTTTTTTTCCCGTATAGCGACCACGAAGAACCGTTCGTTTCGTCAGCGCATCACGGTACGTGAAGGTTTTCCAGCCAAGGCACGATCCGAAAAAGCGCGGTTCACCGAAGCAATGCGATCATTAGCAAGCCTCGGTCTCACGAAAACCATCGCGAACCTTCAACACATCCCGGTCGAAAAAACACCCATAGAAGAACGTGAGAAACTCATCACGTTTTCAATCGTTCTTACCCTGGGTGCGGTCGAACTTATCGAAGTCTTCCGGCTTCACCAACTCGTCGACTTCTCTGAAATAACTATTTCGGCCCGGAACGCGCTATCCCGCGACGAGACCCCGACCGATCTAGCGCTGATGCTCGACTACCGGACATCACACATCCTCGTCGACGAATTCCAAGATACCTCCCTAGCACAATACAAATTACTTACGAGTCTGGTACAAAGCTGGCAACCAGGTGATGGCAATACGTTCTTCGCCGTCGGAGATCCGATGCAATCAATCTATCGTTTCCGTGACGCCGACGTAGATCTTTATCAGACGACGTTTAGCGAGGGTTTGCCTTCAATCCCCTTAAAAGCCGTGAAACTTAAGAGCAACTTTCGTTCTGCTACCTCTCTTGTCGCGTGGTCAAACAATATATTCGGTACGCTTTTTGCGTCCCCCAACGATGCACTTACCGGTGCCGTAACATTTAATCCGGCGATTGCCGCGCGAAAAGAATCGGGGCGCATCCACGCATTTGCTGCCGACGATCCCGAGAAGGAAGCTAAAAGCATCGCAGATCACGTTGACGCGATACGTTCGAATCACCCAAACGACACCATCGCCATCCTAGTACGCAGCCGCAACGTCCTCCCATCAATTATCAACGCGCTGCAAGAATCTAAACTTCGGTGGCGCGGTATCGATCTCGAGCCATTAGCAAATGTACCCGTCGTCAGAGACCTCTATGCCATCACGCTGGCATTAATGGACGAGCGTAATCGACTGGCCTGGTTATCAATTTTCCGATCGCCTTTGGTCGGAATCAGATTGCGCGATCTAGAGGTCGTCGCGCGCCACGAGTCCGTGGACAACATGCTCGCGGACACAGAGCCAAGCCTCGACGCGCGTGCGAGATTGGACCTAGTTGCACAAGCACGGGAAATCGCGACACTTGGTCATTCGATTCGATCCAGGGTCGAACGTTTTTGGCTCGCGATGGGTGGCGCTGACGCCTACGTCGACGCAGACGGAGCAACGGCGTCCTTCGATTCCGCCGATCGCTACCTAGAAGCCCTGGAAAATCAACCGACCAATCGTATTTTTGCGGACCAATTGCTCGAGCAAACTCAACGATTATTTGCCTCGACATCGATTGATCCAGTGGACGTCGAGATCATGACCATTCATCGAGCCAAAGGGCTGGAGTTTAATCACGTCATTATTCCCGGACTTGACAGAGGGACGCAGTCGAACATAAGGCCCATGCTGCTTTGGCGGCCCGAAGCTAATTCATTGCTGATGGCAACGCGCGATGATTCCAAGACAAGCTCGCTGTACAACTGGCTGCGATACGAGGAAGCGGAAAAGGATTCACAAGAACTAAAACGTCTTTTGTATGTTGCAGCGACACGGGCAAAGGATTCGTTATCCCTATACGGCTGCCAAACCAAAGATTCCAACCCACCCCGCGGTTCCTTTTTGGCGTTATTACAGCCCTTGATTTCTCTTCAACCCATTGACCTGTCCACCCTGAGTCCAACAAAAACTAGGTCCCCGTCTCGACCGCCGTTGAAACGACTAAAATCCTGTTACACCTGGCACGAGCCCTTTGCACCTCCATTAGCTCCTTCCTCTTTCCATACGTTATCCCCAATAAACGTGTCTACTCCCATCGCCGATCGAAAAGAAGTCGCGCTCGGCAATGTTGTACACGACGAACTTCGGATACTCGCCGGGTCGAGCCGGGCCACCGCTGGCAATCTAGATCCCTGGCACGAAAGATTGTTTCATCTAGGGCTATACAAATCTGAAGTGGATTGGGTCATAGAACACGCGCATAGACAAATTAGCTCTGTTCTTGCGGACGACACAGGTTTATGGATCTTGAATTGCAACCATGTGGAGAGCCATACCGAGTGGATGTTGACCACCTATCAAGACTCTCAATTTACGAATGTCGCGATTGATCGATCGTTCATCGACTTGAGTGGCGATCGGTGGCTAATCGACTACAAAACTGCTGTACCGGACGTACCAATCGTTGTCTTCATCGAAAATCAAGTCGCCCGATACGCTAACCAGTTGCGCCGATACGCCCATATAGTCGAATCCCTGGATCAGCGTATTATTCGAAAGGCGCTTTACTTAACCGCTATACCACAACTGGTTGAAATTTCGGATAACGGCGATTAATTGGTCTATTGGTAGTACGCGTTGTCGGTCACCGTGTGGTCAGTCACATCGCGAACAGCGGCTAAGTCTGGTACCTGCTCCAGTAACGTCGTTTCCACGCCTTGTTTCAGGGTGATGTCGACGGCGGCGCATCCCTGGCATCCGCCACCGAATTCGAGAACGGCGGTATTATCTTCCACGATCTCCACAAGCGAGACGACACCGCCGTGGGCCGCCAATCCGGGATTGATCTCATTGTACAGAACGTAATTAATCCGGTCTTCCAACGGCGAATCGGGACCCACGTTCGGAACCCTGGCATTAGGCGCCTTGATGGTTAATTGCCCGCCCATGCGGTCTTCCTGAAAATCCACCGTAGCATCCACAAGATACGGCTTACTTTTCTCTTCGAACCATGCCGTGAATCCTTCATATTCAATCGGCATATCATCCTCTTGTTCTTCACCGACGCGGCAATAAGCGATGCAGGTTTCCGCGTTAGCGGTCCCAGGCTGAGCGACGAAAACACGGATGCCGCAACTTTCGTCCTGCTTCGATAGCAGCTCGCAAAGGTATTTCTGTGCCGCCGAAGAAATTTCCACCATGGCGCCCAATCCCGACCAAAACACTCGGGTATAATAATCCAATCGGCCGCCACACTCTATATGACATCGACTCACGCTTTCCGACCCAAAACCTCAACCTAGGTCCAAAACAATTATTCTAGTATTGCAACGCCAAATTTAGCCTGCTCGTTATGTCGAAAATCCTTCAATCTTCACTCCAAGAACGCGTTCTCCTGTTGGACGGTGCAACCGGAACCATGCAACAGCGGCTAGGTCTCGCCGAAAGCGATTTCCGCGGCAAGGAATTCAACGATCACCCCATCGATCTACAGGGCAACGGCGATATCCTCTCTCTCACGCAACCTGCGATTGTGCGGCAAATTCACAATGCCTACCTGCAGGCGGGCGCCGACATAATCGAAACCAACACCTTCACCGCGAACCGAATCTCGCAAGGGGACTATGGTCTAGAAGAAAAAACCCGGGAGATGAACGTTCAAGCTGCAACGATCGCAAGACAAGCTGCAGATCAGTACACAACCTCAACGAAACCACGTTTCGTCGCCGGCGTCCTCGGGCCCACGACACGTGCCGCAAGTATTTCCCCAGACGTCGAGAACCCCGCATCACGAAGTATCCGATTTCCAGAACTTGTCGAAAATTATGCTGAATCCGCCTCCGGCTTGTTGGAAGGCGGTGTCGATCTGCTAATGATCGAAACCGTATTCGACACACTCAATGCGAAGGCGGCAATATTTGCCATCCGACGGGCATTTAGCTCTGGATGCCGACGTGTACCCATCATAATCTCGGGCACGATCACCGACGCCAGCGGCCGAACCCTATCCGGACAAACGTGCGAGGCATTCTGGTACTCAGTCGCTCATGCCGAGCCATTGGTGGTCGGCTTGAACTGCGCCCTCGGTGCTGAAGCATTACGGCCCCACGTTGAGGTCTTGGCCTCAACCGCGTGGACATATACGAGCGTCCATCCCAATGCGGGACTACCCAATGAATTCGGTGAGTACGACGAAAGTCCAGATCAAATGGCAGGCACGATCAAGGATTTCGTAGATCGCGGGCTCGTCAACCTAGTCGGCGGGTGTTGTGGGACAACGCCCGAACACATCGAAGCATTTGCGGATTGTTTAGCCGGCGCCGACCCCCGTAAACCGATAGAGAGACCTTCTTGCCTCACGCTGTCAGGTCTGGAGGCCGCAACCGTCGACAACGATTCGCTGTTCGTGAACGTTGGCGAACGAACCAACGTTACTGGCTCAGCGCGTTTTCGCAAACTAATCAAATCGTCCGCGTTTAGTGACGCGCTCGAGGTTGCGATTCAGCAGGTCACCAACGGTGCGCAAATTATTGACGTCAACATGGACGAGGGGATGCTCGACGGTGCCGCAACGATGCAGCGCTTTCTCGATTTGGTGATGACAGAACCCGATATCGCCCGGGTCCCGATCATGATCGATTCAAGCGACTGGGAAGTGATTGAAACCGGTTTGCGCAGCGTGCAAGGCAAGAGCATCGTCAATTCAATCAGCCTCAAAGACGGTGAAGATTTATTTCTTGAGCGAGCCCGCAAATGTCGCGATTACGGCGCCGCCGTGATCGTCATGGCATTCGATGAGAATGGGCAGGCCGATACACTGGATCGCCGCAAAAGCATTATCCAGCGCTGCTACCACCTCTTAATCAACGATGTCGGCATTCCTCCAGACGACATCATCTTCGATCCAAACGTCTTCGCCATCGCGACGGGTATCGACGAACACAGAAATTACGGGGTCGATTTTATTGAGGCATGTTCTTGGATCAATTCAGAATTCCCTCGTTGTCACACCTCGGGTGGAATCAGCAATGTTTCGTTTTCTTTCCGAGGAAACGATCGGGTTCGAGAAGCAATCCATACCGTATTCCTTTACCACGCCATTAACGCTGGGCTCAGTATGGGCATCGTGAATGCCGGTCAGCTAGGTATCTACCAAGATCTCCCCGCCGACCTCCGAGATGCAGTCGAAGACGCCGTCCTGAATCGAAACGAAGACGCTACGGAAAACCTAGTCAAAATCGCCAGTCACTTTGCCGGGCACAGTTCTTCAGACGCAGAAGAGGACCTTGTATGGCGGGACGAACCGGTCTCGGAACGGCTATCGCACGCGCTAGTACACGGTATTTCACGATTCATCGTGGAAGACACCGAAGAAGCTCGATTACTGAGCACGAGACCGATTGAGGTCATCGAAGGTCCCCTAATGCAAGGGATGGACATCGTCGGCGATCTTTTTGGCGCCGGAAAAATGTTTCTACCGCAAGTGGTCAAGAGCGCGCGCGTCATGAAGCAGGCAGTGGCTCACCTTGTACCGTTCATCGAAGAGCAGCAAGCCGATGGCGACGTTCCAGTAAGCAAAGGGCGTATCGTCATGGCGACCGTGAAAGGCGACGTCCACGACATTGGTAAAAACATTGTTGGCGTCGTTCTGCAGTGCAATGGATACGACATCGAAGATCTTGGCGTTATGGTGCCCGCCGAAAAGATATTGGACACGGCAGAAGCCTTGGACGCCGACCTTATTGGGCTTTCGGGATTGATCACGCCATCGCTCAACGAAATGGTTCGTGTCGCGGAAGAAATGGAGCGACGCGGGTATACACAGCCTTTGCTCATCGGCGGCGCAACGACCTCCAAAGCCCATACAGCGGTCAAAATCGCGCCCGCGTACAGCGGTTCCACCATTTACGTTACCGATGCATCGCGCAGCGTTGGCATCGTCTCGACGTTGCTTTCCCCTGAAACGCGTGACTCATTCGTTGAAGAAATCAGTGCGGACTACGCCAACGTTCGAGCACGTAGAGAAGCCGCCCAGGGAAACCGAGAGAAACGGCCCCTCGCGCTCGCGCGCGAGCGTAGATTGGATTGGAATTGGGAGAGTTACACAGCGCCCCAACCAAACGCCTTACGTGTTCAACCGCTTGAAAGCTATGCATTAGATCGACTTGTCGAGTACATCGACTGGACGCCCTTCTTCCGAACCTGGGACCTGGCAGGGAAATACCCTGAGATCCTTGACGATCCTATAGTGGGAACGGCCGCTGCCGATCTCTTTCGTGATGCCAACGACATGCTAGACAAGATTATCGACGGCTCGTGGTTAACGGCAAATGGTGTGATCGGCTTTTGGCACGCCAACCGACGTGGCGACGACATCCAATTGTGGCGCGACAGTTCGCGAAACGAACCATTGGTCGTGCTGCATCAGCTCAGACAACAAAGTGCGGCGCTGGATACGTGTCTCTGCCTGTCGGATTACATTGCGCCCGCGACTCGCGAGGACTACGTCGGCGGCTTCGTCGTTACCATCGGTCCAGAAATCGAGGACGTACTTAAACGTTTCCAAGGAGACGACTACAACGAAATTCTGGTGAAGGCTCTTGCAGACAGATTGGTGGAAGCTTTTGCTGAGCATCTCCACGAACGTGTTCGCAAAGAATTCTGGGGCTACGCCGCGGACGAAGCATTGACCAATGCACAGCGTATCGGCGAAGCCTACCGCGGTATCCGTCCAGCTCCCGGCTATCCGTCGTGTCCAGACCATTCAGAGAAAGAAGTCTTGTTTGAGCTCCTGGGAGCGTCCGAGGCGACGGGTGCCTCGCTTACTGAAAATTACGCAATGTGGCCAGCAGCCACGATCGCCGGCTGGTATTTTTCTCATCCTCAATCGAGATATTTTGGCGTCGGGAAAATCGGTGACGACCAATTGCATGATTACGCGTTGCGCAAAGGACTAGAACGCGATGAAGCATCCAAATGGTTGAGTTTTGCGGTCGAAATATAGACCGCACTCTAAAACATACCGATCTATCTATATATGCACTGGTTAGTTTCTTGATCCAATCGCGGCTGATAAGGTCCCCGATCGCCGTATAAGGATACTGCATGTACCGATACAACCAATTTGATCAGCAGTTTGTACAAGAGCGCGTGGCCCAGTATCGCGACCAGACGGCCCGGTATTTAGCCGGGGAAATCAGCGACGATGCTTTTCAGCAATTGCGCCTCAGAAACGGCCTTTACATCCAACGACTTGCACCCATGCTCCGTATCGCGGTTCCTTACGGCACGATATCTTCGCGCCAGCTTAAAGTTATCGCAGAAATTTCCAGAAATTACGATAAAGGCTACGGGCATTTAAGTACGAGACAAAATATCCAACTCAATTGGCCTGAGCTTGAAGAGGTACCCGATATCCTCGCTGATCTTGCAGAGGTAGGGATGCATGCAATTCAGACCAGCGGCAGCTGTGTTCGCAACATTACGACAGATCACTTTGCTGGAGTATCCGCAGACGAGGAAGTGGACGCGCGGCCCTATTGCGAACTTTTGCGCCAATGGTCCACGTACCACCCTGAGTTTGATTGGCTGCCACGAAAATTCAAAATAGCTCTTAACGGGTCTGGCAGCGATCGCGCGGCGACTGCAGTTCACGACATCGGCATCGAAGTGCGGAAAACCCCTTCAGGCGACGTGGTCCTCGATGTCTACGTCGGCGGAGGACTCGGTCGAACACCCGTGATCGGGAGTTTGATTCGTACTGGACTAGCGGAGCGGGATCTTCTGACCTACGTGGAAGCAATACTTCGCGTTTATAACCGCTACGGACGACGGGACAATAAATACAAAGCAAGGATCAAGATTCTTGTCAGGGCAATGACGCCCCAGATCTTTCGGGAAAAGGTGGACGCCGAGTGGGAGCACCTACACGATGGACCAGGCGCGTTAACGGACGAAGAAATTCTCCGCGTCAAAAACAGCTTCGTGCCGCCAACGTATGCCGACCTCAATAACGAAGAATCGCTGTTAGGAACGCAACGCCTCGAAAATCGTCACTTCGATGCTTGGGTCGAAAACAATGTCGATGCCCATAAGCAAACAGGATACGCAATCGTCACCCTTTCAACCAAAACAGCAGGGATTCCACCAGGAGACGTCACCGACATTCAAATGGATGCGGTCGCGCATTGGTCAGACAAATACGGATACGGAGAAATTCGAATCAGCCACGAGCAAAATTTTGTTCTTCCAGACGTGCGTCAATCCGATCTCCTCGAACTATTTGTTGCTGCAAAAAAGCAAGCATTAGGCGCGGCAAACGTCGGTCTCTTGACAGACGTCATTTGCTGTCCTGGCGGTGATTATTGTTCCCTCGCCAATGCCAAATCGATTCCGGTCGCTGAAGAAATTCAGCGGCAATTCGACGATTACGACTACCTTCATGATCTGGGACCCCTCGATCTAAACATTTCCGGGTGCATGAACGCGTGCGGTCACCATCATGTGGGTCATATCGGCATTCTCGGAGTTGATAAGAAGGGGGCCGAGTTCTACCAAATTTCATTGGGCGGTCATGCGGGCAATAACGCGTCATTAGGAAAAATCATCGGCCCTTCGTTTTCACGAGCTGATGTAACAGGTTCGATAGTTAAACTTCTTGACGTGTATATCCAATCAAGAGCGCAAGACGAAACGTTTCTCGATTGCTATCGACGTATTGGCATGCAGCGATTCAAGGAAAGCGTCTATGCCAACGCTGGTTAGAAACGGCGAAATCACTGAGGACGCTTGGACATACGATGTTGCCAACGCAAGTAACCCAGAAGCCGGCTCGATCCTGAATATGAAAGACTTCACGAAACAGCATGCTGGCGAGTTACACGGTGTACTCTTAGATGGGTCAGTCGAGATCGAAGACATTATCGATCAAGTCAAGCGTGCTGCGCTCATCGCTATATCCTTCGCGGGGTTCGCTGATGGTAGAGGACTGTCGCTCGCGGTCCTTTTGCGATCACGATACGACTACCGAGGCGAGTTGAGGGCCGTCGGAGAAGTACTACCGGACTGGACGCCATACATGTTGAGATCTGGGTTCGACAGTTTCGAATTACCAGATTCGAGGATGGCTAAAACCGCTATCGCTTGTATGCAACGGATGACCGATCAATACCAAGGATCCGTGAGTCAACCAAGTCCGAGATTTCGACGATCGAGCGATTAGGAATAACGTTAACGAATCGCAGGTCAGGCGATCAAACCCAGATTTGAGATCGTCGTCTCACAGACTAAGGTCAACCACACCACGTCCAACCATCTCCCCATCCAATATCGTCTCAATAGCTTCCGACAACGTATTCAAACTTAAAGTTGATTTCTTGAGTTCGGTCAATCCGGTGAGTTTCCACACACCGGCCAATTTATCCCAAATCTCAATTTTCTTCGAAAGCGGCAACTCGACCGAATCGATCCCGAGTAAATTCACGTGCCGAAGTATGAAAGGCAGCACCGTCGCAGGAATATTCGGCGAATTAACCAATCCACACGCTGCCGCACTTTGCCCGTACCGCAATCCTTTAATCGCGTTAAACAACATACCCCCACCAACAGTATCCACAACCCCACCCCACAGTTCCTTTAGCAACGGCCGATCGCCGCCGGCTTCAAGATCTTCGCGCGACAAAATTTCGCGCGCACCAATCGATCTCAGAAACTCATGTTGGTCCTCTTTCCCTGTCACAGCGTGCGGTTCGTACCCCAGTTGATCAAGGAGCTTAATCGCGACACTGCCTACACCGCCCGTCGCTCCACTAACGAGTATGGGTCCCCCTTCGGGACTCATACCTGCCCGTTCAAGTTTGTGGATTGACAGAGCGGCGGTGAATCCAGCCGTCCCTAGAATCATGGCTTCCTCGAGACTCAAACCCCGGGGCAAGGGAACCGCCCAAGCCGCCGGCACACGCACACGCTCACCAAAGCCACCCGACGTATTCATACCAAGATCAAAACCGATCACCACGACCTCGTCGCCAGCGGTAAAGTTCGAGACCGTAGACTCGAGAATCGTTCCAGCAGCATCGATCCCTGGGGTATGGGGGTAACTCCTCGTCACACCGGGGTTACCGGTCGCGGAGAGGGCGTCCTTATAATTCAGCGACGAGAACTTCACATCGATCAACAACTCTCCCGCAGGCAGATCGTCAAGTTCTCGGTCAACGACAGATCGAGTGAACGTCCCGTCCTCTTTTTTTTCGACCAAAAAAGCTCGAAACGTCGTCATCTTTGTCTCCTCACGATTCGGTCGAAGGTCGATTCTGTAAATTCGGCGAGATTTCGTAACAAACGTTCTACAGGCTTTTGGGGAATGACCCATTGGACCGCATATACATCGGCTCGATCACACGCGCTCACCACGTATTCGTCGCTGGTCGACAGCACATCCACCAGGTTTCTCTTTTGAGCCCTTTCTCCATACCAAGCTTCACCAGTCGCAACGGCTTCCACGTCGAGATCTTGACGATACGTCGCCACAAACTCTCGGAATAGTGCATGGGCGTCTTCTAACTCTTCAACGAACTTGGCTCGATTTTCCTCGGTGTTCTCTCCGAACATGGTCAACGTGCGCTTGCTCTTACCCGCGGTGATCACGTCGTAATCGACGTCATATTTTTTTAGTAACCGATGAACATTGGGGACTTCTGCAACAACTCCGATGGACCCAACAAGGGCAAATGGGGCCGCAACAATCTGATCGGCAACAACAGCCATCATATAACCGCCACTAGCAGCTAATCGGTCAACGGCAACCGTAAGTCGAATTCCTGCCTCCCGCACTCGAACTAGCTGCGAAGCGGCAAGTCCGTACGCATGAACGAGGCCACCAGGGCTCTCGACCTTGATAAGAACCTCGTCGTCATTCCCGGCGCGCAAAAGTACCGCCGTCACCTCGTTCCGTAGCTTTTCAACGTTAGAAGCGTTCACGTCGCCTTTAAAATCAAGCACGAAAACGCGGGGCTTCGGTTCAGGCTTTTTCGCTAATTTCTTGCGTTCTTTGCGACTTTGCTTCGTGGACTTCTTGAACTGCGCAGCGGGCATCACGCTCTGATCCATCGCGTCGCGCAATTCTTGTAATCGGTCATTCACCCGATGAACCTCAAGGTATCCTCGCGAGGGTGCTTGTCGACCACGACCCATGGCGCCGAGGGTCATCAACACAACGACCACAGCGATCACAATCGTCACGGTATTCGCTAAAAAACCTAGGTATTCGAACAAAAAGTCCATCAAAAAGTACTTCAGAGGGGAGTACGAGAGATTACCTGTTCTTTCACGGAAGCGTCCACCCACAACGCCCCGGCTCTATTTTCATCGCACAAGGGACAACTAATCGATATTCTTCGCCGTTTCTCGCGTGAACAAGAAAAGGGAACGCCAGTGACAAAGGACGAATGTCGCGAAGAGCTTCGGAAAAATTTTTTCCCGGCAGCCGCAACAGAATACGATGTCTTCGTTGGTCTTACGGTCCAAGACCAACAACTTTGTTGCCATGTTTCAGGAGAGGGAATCAATTTCGTCACAAAGATTCCCGACGTAAACTTCTCGTTCAAGAGCTGGGACGCGGTTTGGGGATTGCTCCTGGGTGACATGGACCCTATCGCGGCTTTTATGGCTGGACAATTCCGGTCCGACGGCTACTTGACTCTGCTGTTCCTCGTTTTAGCGATATTTAGGTCCCCAAACCGTCCGCAGATTCCGGATTGAACGCTGCCTTCATTTCATCGACGAACGCGCGAATCAACCATCCTGAAATAGCTGTACCACCAGGCACGTTGGGTGATTGGTCGTACCTAAACCAGTTGGCCTCTGCGATTTCCCCATCGCGACAAACAATGTCACCCGAAACGTAGTCCGCGTGAAACCCAAGCATTAGCGAATTTGGGAACGGCCACGACTGACTACCTAAATACCGAAGATTTTCGATCTTGATGCCAACTTCCTCATACACCTCCCTATGCACAGTCTGTTCAATCGACTCTCCCGGCTCCACAAAACCGGCCAAGGTACTGAACATACCAGTCGGCCACGAGGCGTTTCGAGCAAGTAGCATATCTTGATCACGTCGAACCAACACGATAATACTCGGACTCAGACGTGGATAACTGATCGATTGGCAGGACGGACATACCCGAGCTCGGTCCGCAGCGTGATCTTCCGTTTCCGTACCACACCGCCCGCAAAAGACGTGGTCCCGATGCCACTCAACGATCTGTTTTGCTCGTCCCGCGAGATAAAACATCGCTGACTCGACCCGACCGAGCCAAGACCGAAGTCCAGTCAAAGCGTAACCTTCGGGCGCACGGCCCTTTGCTTCCAACGCGTAACAAGACGTTCCGCGCCATTCACCCACGTAAAGTCGCGCAATAACTTCGAGATCTACCCAACGAAACTCATCTGCCGTCACCGGCCGGGGAACGCCGTGTTCACTGAGAGAAAGCACTTCCCCACCGACAAAAACGAAATAAAGCGATTCGTCAGTGTGCGCCCCTTGCGGTTCCTTACTGATCGATTCGAATCCATCGGGCTCAAACGGCCACATAACTTTCCCGCTTCGCGTACAACGCAAACGATGATACCAATGAACCAAGATATCAGTACGCACAGGCTCAAGAGTGGCGACGCCGTATTGAGCGCGCCGCGCCGCGCCTGTATCTTCCAACGTTGACTGAACCGTGGAGTGTCGTAGTGGTTGAGACAACTTCAAGCAGGCGTGGACGAATTAGTTTCGATTCATTCTGGGACAACTTCCTCGGAAACGCGCCCGAATGGTACAAGCGCGCCATTGTTGGCTTCCTTATCCTAAATCCACTGCTCTTACTCTTGCCCCAAGGGCACTACATCGCGGGATGGGTGCTCGTCTTAGAATTTATTTTCACGCTGGCAATGGCACTTAAATGTTATCCACTACAACCCGGGGGCTTACTTGCGTTTGAAGCCATCGTCTTCCAGTTATCCAGTCCAGACACAGTAATGCACGAACTGGTAAATGCCTTTCCAGTCATTTTGCTACTCATCTTTATGGTGGCTGGCATTTACTTCATGAAGGATCTGTTGTTATTCATCTTCACAAAGATCCTGCTGGGCGTTCGTTCTAAAGCTTTGTTGTCGTTCCTTTTCTGCTTCGTCGCCGCGTTCCTGTCTGCGTTCCTTGACGCGCTTACCGTTACCGCCGTCGTTATTAGTGTCGCTGTCGGGTTCTATTCTGTGTATCACCGCTTTGCCTCCGAAAGCGGAGATCATGACGAAGATGTCCCCGAGCTTCATCGCCAAGACCTCGATCAGTTTCGTTCGTTTTTAAGAGGCTTGGTCATGCACGCCGCCGTCGGCACAGCACTCGGTGGCGTAACCACAACAGTGGGCGAACCACAAAATCTCCTTATCTCTGAAGTAATGAAATGGGAGTTCATCGAGTTTTTTATGGTGATGGCTCCCGTGACCTTGCCGGTGCTCGCGATTGGACTCTTCACTTGTCTCGTGCTCGAGTGGACAGGCTGGTTCGGTTACGGAACGAAAATTCCGGAAAATGTCCTGGCAGTACTCAAGGAATACGACAGGGAAGAAACCGCAGAAAGGACGGGGCGCGATAACGCAAGCCTCATCATGCAAGCCGTGGCCGCACTCTTCTTGATCTGTGCCCTCGCGTTCCAACTCGCCGCAGTCGGTTTAGTCGGACTGTCCGTGATTGTCTTACAAACCGCTTTAAATGGCATCGTTGAGGAACATCAGATAGGGCATGCTTTCGAAGAAGCTCTACCCTTTACCGCATTGCTCGCAGTATTTTTTACCGTCGTCGCCGTGATCCACGATCAGCATCTGTTTACTCCGGTAATCGACTACGTGCTCTCTTTCGAACCACACCTGCAACCTGGTGTGTTCTATATCGCCAACGGTGTCCTTTCCGCGATTAGCGACAACGTATTTGTCGCCACCGTCTACATTAGTGAGGTTAAAGAGGCTTACGTCGCAGGCGATTTGATGCCTGGTGCCGACGAATCCTTAAGGCGCCAACAGTTTGACCTGCTCGCAGTAGCCATTAATACCGGTACAAACATCCCTAGTGTCGCAACACCAAATGGCCAGGCCGCTTTTTTGTTTCTCCTCACGTCGTCGCTGGCACCGCTCATCAGACTCTCGTACGGACGCATGGTATTCATGGCATTACCGTACACACTAACGATGGGGATTACGGGTTGGATGGCGGTTCAGTGGATTCTTCAGTAGTTCCTAATTGGCGCCAAACCGAACCGTTGTGCGCGACGTTATCGAGGTTGTCCAGATAGGCTTCATGCGCCTCTAGTTCCTCCGGTGTTGGCCGCTGTACAAGCAACTTCGAAGACCTCGCGGTAAGCCGAACCTCGGTCGCTTCTGCCGCAATCCGTCCACTTCCATTAGCACCATCGTCAAACATCGAGGTTTGGCCGCCAGTCATCGTTAGGTATACGTCAGCCAGTATCTCGGCATCGAGCAACGCTCCATGGCGCTCGCGAGCAGAGCTATCGACCCCATAACGACGACAGAGTGCGTCCAAACTATTTTTTTGCCCGGGATGTTTATGCCTGGCCAAGGCCAGCGAATCTAAAATCGTACAAGCATCATCAATGCGTTCCGTACTCTCCATCCTCGACAACTCGTAATTGAGAAACGCTACATCAAACGGTGCGTTATGAATGATTAGTTCAGCACCACGAATAAAAGCCATGAACTCCTCAGCAATGGTTTCGAACTCAGGTTCATCCTCCAAGTCGCGGTTGCTCAGTCCATGGATTTCGTATGCCGCATCATCTATTTCGCGTTTAGGATTCACATATTGGTGATATCGTTCTCCGGTTACTCGACGATCCAGAATTTCGACACATCCAATCTCAATCACACGATGCCCCTGTTCCGGTTCTAGCCCTGTAGTTTCCGTATCGACAACAACTTGCCGCATCGTTACTCCTTCAACAGGTCGTCGATGGCGTCATTTGCCGCCCGATCGACACGCTCGTTCTCTTCATGTCCGCTGTGTCCCTTGACCCAAAACCACTGCACATCGTGGCGCGCGTTGAGCTCATCCAATTCAATCCAAAGGTCCCGGTTCTTAACCGAACCTCGAGAGGCCGTTTTCCATCCGTTGGACTTCCAACGCTGTATCCACTCAGTCACCCCTTGACGCACATATTGTGAATCTGTGGTGAGCGACACACGGGTCGTTCTTGAAAGTGCGCGCAGACCTTCAATTGCTGCCCGAAGCTCCATGCGATTATTAGTCGTAGAAGCTTCTGCACCGTTGATCAATCTCTCATTCGTTCCTTTTCGTAGTAGCGCCGCCCAGCCCCCCGGTC
Source organism: Pseudomonadales bacterium (assembly GCA_022448085.1). Taxonomy (GTDB): domain Bacteria; phylum Pseudomonadota; class Gammaproteobacteria; order Pseudomonadales; family Azotimanducaceae; genus UBA11889. Next base: position 45,162 of record JAKUTH010000009.1, read on the forward strand.
CCGGATTTCCTCGGCAAGCGCCGTCAGTAAAAATCTCTACTTTAGCGATGCTCATCGTCGCGCGATCGGCTTTGGCAAACCGATCGAACCGACCTTTGGTAAACGCGAAAAACCGGCCGTACGCGGTGGAATGAACGCGCCCCTCTGCTTCACCCCGCAAATCACGTACACATCACCGAATGGGAAAGGGATCCTAGGTAATTTTTCCGCAACCCGGCCAAAGCTCCTACTATTTGTGCGATGAACCATACGGCCATAACAATTGAGGTATCGGACGGGTTGATCACGATGGATCCCTAGCACGGAGATCCAATCCTGTATGCGGATGCTCGACAGCGGCATCAAACCTCGAAAGGTGTTACACCATCGTAAAAATCCCCACAAGCTCAAAGAATTGAATCCGCAGATAATGACGCGCCCGGTTGCAATGCCCTTTGTACCTCGCGCAGAACCGCCCGCGGATCCGCACCAAGCTCCAGAACATGGTGCAGCACTATTCCATCGATCGAATTCGACGGGAACGGCAAGCAATCGGCTGCAACGACCACGCCTTCTTCGACCATACCATCGATCTTTCCGGTATGAACGGCTCCGTACAAGCGCGCTTTCATCATGCATCGTTTACTCGAAGCTTTAGCTATTCTAGCGCGCGGCCCGAGCCATAACATGATTTCACCATGAAACCGTCTTGCCTCATGACTGAGCACTTCGATTTCAATATCAGAAAAGGAGATCGCGACTTGCGAGTCCAGCCAAGCGACGAACGGGTTAGACGTCCCTCCTCGTGGCTTTAAATATTTGGATCCAGCGTCAGTTGCCAATGACCTTCGAATTCCGCAAAGTACTGGCGTTCCGCAGCATTCTGGACCGTCGAATCTTGAAGGGCAACATCAACCAGGTAGTTCGTCTATCGCTTCTACTTTTGTTTCTCCTAGTTCAAGGCTGCTCGACACTACCCTTCTATTCAAATGACGAGCCGAAGAGTTACGTCAATCTCGGGACAGTAGACTGGGCGCCCGAACCTCACTTTTACAGCGAAACTTCCTTACCAACCAAGAAACCGAGCGACAATGCATTACCCGACAGAACCAGTTTTCGGGAAGAAGAGTTAGCGCCGGAACGAAACAACTACCTAGAACACTTATCGGGATCCTTTGAACTCGACCACCACCTTGACAACCATCGCGTGCAACAAGAAATCGCAATGCTTCAGCGAAACCCAAATTACTTCGATTCGCTTCAATCTCGGCTAGAGCGTTATCTGCCCTTCATTTGTGACAAAGTGCTGAGTCGGAATTTACCGGGCGAACTTTGCCTAATTCCCATCATCGAGAGTTCGCTTGATCCGTTCGCGTTTTCATCGGGCGGAGCCGCAGGATTTTGGCAGTTCATTCCAAGCACGGCGAAACGATATGGGCTCAAGATTGACTGGTGGGTCGACGAGCGGCGGGATCTACTCGCGTCAACGGACGCGGCATTAGATTACCTCGTTTACCTCAATGGCCGCTTCGACGACTGGCTCCTAGCAATCGCGTCATACAATTGGGGCGAAGGGCGGGTGGCTCAAGCAAAAAAACAACGCGGCGGCGACGTTGGATTCTTCGATTTGCGCGTTCCGGCGGAAACAGCGGGATACGTCCCGAGGCTTCTGGCCTTTGCGGCTGTTTTTGCTGCACCCGATGCGTATAACGTCCACCTTGACATCAATCGAGCCAACATAGATGAACAAGCGTTGGCAATCGTCGACACCATTGGTCAGTTAGACGTGAGCAAGGCTGCAAGCACCTCGGGGATTTCGGTCGAAACCTTATATCGAATCAACCCTGCCTTAAATCAGTGGTCCACCCACCCGCGAGGCCCACACCGCTTAATGGTGCCAGCTCCTAATCAAGAGTGGATTCAAACCGCCTTAGCTAACATTCCTCCTGAAGAGCGTGTTTCGTGGATTAGGCACAAAATCGTGAGAAACGAGACTCTAGGCGATCTTGCACTGCACTATGGAACAGACGTTGCAACTATGCTCAAAGCCAACAAAATGACTTCGACTCGAATAATTGCGGGAAACTATTTGCTTATTCCTCGCTCAACCATCCCCATTGAAAGATATCCGACGCCGGATCTAAACCGAAATACAAATGGGGCGGTCCACATTGTCCGTGCAGGAGAATCTCTCTGGACGATCGCTAAACGTTATCGGGTAACAACAGATACGCTCATGCGCACCAACCGTATCGGTCCAAGTGAAATCATACGGCCGGGAAGAAAAGTCATTATTCCGCAGAAAACATCCCCCGGACCCGTCGTCAGAGAAATCCGATACAAAATAAAAAACGGCGACTCTCTTGCGACTATCGCCCGAAAATTCAACCTATCCGTGAGCGCTATTGCGAATCGAAACGCCCTTGACCCCGAAAAGTACATTCATCCCGGACAAGAGTTAACGATCGACGTCAACGTAACTTCTGCACGCTCAAGATAGTTAATTGGCGGTGACGGTCACGCCTGTCTCAATGGAGGCATCCGAACGCAACGTCTGTATCAACCCTTCGAAATCTCGCTGTCCAAAAAAGTCGGTCAATTGATCGGTTAGCTGCAACCTCTCGAATTCGGTCGTTGCTCCGAAATCTCCCAGGTTCGCGTTCGTCACCAAGACAATCGCGCGTTTTCCGTCCTCAAGTTGAGTCTCACCGACAGATCGCGACCGTTCGCCAGGTACCGCGAGCTCGAATGCCTGTTGCAGAATCGGTGTCGGTACATTATCAACAGCCCGTGTCGCGTCATCTGAACGCACCCATGTCGCTCCCACTCGAGCTGCAACATCACTGGCCGACTCTTCATTCTCTAGTCTCACCACCGTATCGCGTACCATCGTCAACACCTGTTCGTCGACTTTATCTTGTTTAAGCTGCGCGATAATTTGCTCCCGAACTTCATTAAGGGACCTTTGTTTTGACGCCGTTCGATCGACCAAACGGACAACCACAGCATGTGTGTCTTCAATCAATATCGGTCGGCTATTGAAACCATTATCGATGACGTCGATTTCAAGCACCCTTTGCCTGACTTTCGTACTTGCAAACACGCCTGCGCCTTCGCTTCTGGTAAGACCCTCGACGGTTTTTATCTCCAACGCATGTGTATCGGCTATTGGTTGCAACGAATCCGTCTCTTCAAAAGCGAGTTTATCGACCGCCGCCAAACGTTCCTCAAACAGGCGACCTGCCCGCTCCGTCAAAAGTGTTTCACGCATCGCCGATTGCTCGTCATCAAATGACGGAAATTCAACAGCCTCGATCTCTACAAGTTTGACCAGATGTACACCAAATTCCGTTTGGAAAGGAAGCGAGACATCACCGGTGGCGAGGCTCCACAAAACGTCTTCGAAATCGCTCACAAACGCGCCCCTTCCTGCCACACCTAAGTCGCCCCCAGCACTACCGGATCCAGGATCTTCCGATAGTTCTTTCGCCAGAGTCGAGAAGTCCTCACCACCAATTACACGACTTCGAATATTCGACATCTCCTCAAGAGCTACGACCAACGATCGATTTTCATTCACCTCAAGGAGAATGTGAGAGGCTCGCCGACGGTCATTGGACTCGGATGCAGCCTTCGCCGACTCGTATGCAGATCGAACGTCCTCGACCGAAATATCGATCTCGTTGCGACGGTCATGATCTGAAAATTCAACGTAGGCAAGATCAAACGACTCCTCTGTTACGAATTGATCCGTGTGCATTTCGTAGAAGTCCGCAATTTCGGTTTCGCTCACCCCCACCCGGTCTTCAAACATGGCAGCATCGATAATCATGTATGCAACGTCGCGCGTCTGATTTAGCATCGACGCAGCGTCGCGAAGTTCACGTCCAGTCGTAAACGCAGTGTCTTGATATACCTCCACAAGCTGAGAAAGCTGTGCATCAGTTTCCATCGCTGACTGAAAACTCTGCGGCGAGTATCCTAAATTCTGCAAGGTCGATCGATATATGGATTGGTTGAATACGCCATCAACCTGAAAATTCGGATTGTCGATAAGTTCCTTACGAAAGGACTCCGCCAAACCAACTAGGGCGAGGTCTTCGGCAGTTTGCCGTAACAAAGTTCGGTTAATGAGTGAGTCAAGGACAGTTTGCTGACTGACTAGGTTGTCAATTAGTTCGGGACTAACCTCATCACCCATACGAGATTGCAAATTCCGTTTCTGTCGTTGAGTTTCTATCTCTAACTCGCGCACCGTAATTTCATCGTCATTGACGGAAGCTGCGCGAGGCTCGTTTTCCGCAAGAAAATTGAACGCTCCAAACCCGAATACCACAAGGACAAAGCAAATAATGCCGACAATGATTTTCGCCCCCAAACCTTGGGCCCCATCTCTCATCTTCTGTAACAAACTATTTAGCCTCCTAACAAGATCCAAGAATAAAAAAGGCGCATTCGAGGTGCGCCTTTAGTTGTCGGTCAATCCCTGGGGGTGAAGGGGGCCGGGCGGGTAAGTCGTTTCGACATCCCGCCCATTCCCAGGCTTGTCTCGTCCAGCTGAGTTAGTTCAAAGAATCCTTCAGAGCTTTACCCGCCTTAAATGCTGGAGCCCGCGAAGCTCTAATGTGAATCGGCGCTCCCGTTTGCGGATTACGGCCCATCCTGGCCGCTCTATCCCTAACGTTAAACGTGCCGAAACCAACAAGCACCACAGGATCCGATTGCCTCAACGATCGACCGATCGCACCCAGAGCGGCATCCAGCGCTCGTCCGGCAGATGCTTTGGAAAGGTCAGCTTCGTTGGCAATTGCATCGATAAGTTCTGATTTATTCATATAGGCCCTTTTAGGTTGATGGAGAAACGGCACAAAGCCCGTTTCTTGGCGTCTTATAGCAGCGCACGAAAAACGCTGTCAAGCCGCTTATTCAAAGGGATCTATCGAATCCGCTCACTTTTTGGTCAATGTGGGTTGACGACGGGACCGTCATCAACCGGTTTTTTGACCGGGGGCACCTTCGGATTCGCTGGCAATTCTTCGTCCAGCGGCTCTGGTTTTCTCTCAAGCGCGAGCTCGATAACTTGGTCCATCCATTTGACAGGACGGATATCTAAGTCTTGTTTGATTTTGTCCGGGACCTCCTTCAGGTCGCGCTCGTTTTCGTCCGGGATGATGACCATCTCGACGCCTCCACGGTGTGCGGCTAGAAGTTTTTCCTTTAGTCCGCCGATCGGAAGCACTCGCCCACGAAGGGTTATTTCGCCTGTCATCGCGACATCGGCCCGAACAGGAATCGCGGTAAGGACCGAAACAACGGCGGTACACATACCAATGCCGGCGCTAGGGCCGTCCTTGGGTGTTGCACCTTCTGGTACGTGTATATGGATATCCAGTGTTTCGTGAAAATCAAGCGGCACGCCTAAAAACGACGCCCTACTCCGGACAAAGGTCAGGGCAGCTTGAATGGACTCCTGCATGACGTCTCCCAATGATCCCGTTTTGGTCTGCCGTCCTTTCCCGGGTACTGCAACGGCCTCAATGTTGAGCAGCTCGCCACCTACCTGAGTCCAAGCAAGGCCAGTGACTATCCCGACCTGGTTTTCTTCCTCGGCACGCCCGAAGTTGAACTTCCGAACGCCATTGTGTTTTTCGAGTGCATCGGACTCAATCACCGCCGCGACCGCACCGCCATCTAGCGCTTGTTCAGTCACTACCTTTCTACATAACTTCGCGATCTCGCGCTCCAGCCCGCGCACGCCGGCTTCTTTGGTGTAATAACGAATAAGTTGTAACAATGCGTCATCGCTGATCGAAAAATTCTCTTTGTCGCCCAATCCATTTAATCGTTTCTGTTTCGGGAGAAGAAATCTCGACGCAATATTTTTCTTTTCGTCTTCCGTGTAGCCGGGTAACCGGATGACTTCCATTCTGTCCAGCAGCGCAGGTGGAATATTCATTGAATTCGACGTACAAACAAAAAAGACGTCCGATAGGTCATAGTCTATTTCCAGATAGTGATCGTCGAACGCATGGTTTTGCTCCGGGTCCAAAACTTCAATCAGTGCCGACGCCGGATCTCCGCGAAAGTCCATTCCTATCTTGTCGACTTCGTCTAAAAGAAAAAGAGGATTGCGAACGCCCCCTTTAGCTAGCTTTTGCACGATTTTTCCGGGCATCGACCCAATGTAGGTTCGGCGATGTCCTCGAATCTCCGCTTCATCCCGTACTCCACCCAAGGCCATTCGTATGAATTCGCGATTCGTAGCCCGAGCTATCGATTCACCCAGCGAAGTTTTCCCAACCCCAGGTGGACCAACGAAACAAAGAACTGGCCCTTTAACCTTCCCTACCCGTGCCTGAACTGCGAGAAACTCTAGAATCCGTTCCTTGACTTCATCCAAACCGTAATGGTCAGCATCCAAACGTTCCTTCGCCTTGCGAATATCTTTACGAATTCTTGTACGTTTCTTCCACGGCACACTCAATAACCAATCCAAATAGCTCCGCGAAACGGTCGCTTCGGCAGACATGGGAGCCATGAGCTGGAGTTTCGAAAGTTCGGACGTCGCCTTGACCTTTGCCTCTTTTGACATCCCAACTTCTTCGATACGTTTGCGAATCTCGTCGAGCTCGTCTAGCGTCGCCTCTTCATTGCCCAGCTCCTTCTGAATGGCCTTCATCTGCTCGTTCAAATAGTACTCGCGCTGGCTCTTCTCCATTTGGGTTTTAACCCGCCCACGAATATTTTTTTCTAACTGCTGTACATCGATTTCTGAATCCAATAATGAGAACAGCTTTTCCCGACGAACTTGGACATCAACTGCTTCCAGAATTGATTGCTTATCCTCGATGCTGAGCTCCAACTGAGCCGCAATGGTATCGATCAAACGCCCCGGGTCATCAATGGAGGCGACACTTGCCACGACATCCTGAGTAACTTGTTTTGTCGCCTTAACGTAACGATCAAATTCAGCCATGAGCGATCGGTTCGTTGCCTCTCGCTCGGGTTCGGCAAGTTCGGAAGCCTCTATTACCTCAACTGTGGCCACCAGGAATTCACCTTCATCGTTGAATCGGCGAATCGCCGCACGGCTACCCCCCTCAACCAGAACTTTGATGGTACCGTCGGGAAGCTTGAGCAGTTGCAATAGTGTGGAAACGGTTCCCACCTCATAGAGATCGTTTTCTTTCGGTTGTTCCGTTTCAGGATCCCTCTTACTAACCAAAAAAACCTGTTTATCTCCCGCCATCACGTATTCGAGCGCGACTATCGAGCGAGTAGTCCCCACGAATAACGGTTGTACTCCGTGGGGAAATACGACCATGTCGCGCAATGGAACTACCGCTATGTCATTAAGCAAATTCAATTCAACGGTCATCGATTTCATCCACTTGACGAAGAAACGTCGCGCGCATCAAGAAAACATGCCAACCACATCGAGAAATAAATGTTTAGCGAAAACGAAGCCTGGGCCCGCGTTCAAAGATACAAATACCCAAAGGAAATGCCTTATTCCTCCGACATAGCCTTGGCTTGATCGGGATTCTCGTACATGAGCATTGGCTCGCTTTCGCCATTGATAACGCTTGCATCAACCACAACCTTGGAAACAGATTCCGAAGACGGAAGGTCATACATGGTCTGAAGCAGAACCTCCTCCAGAATAGACCTTAAGCCTCGCGCCCCAGTCTTGCGTTCCATCGCCTTTTTAGCGATAGCAACTAGTGCATCTTTGCGAAAGTCGACCTCAACTCTCTCCATCTCGAAGAGCTTTTCGTATTGTTTAGTCAGCGAATTCTTGGGCTGGGTGAGAATCGTAACCAACGCATCCGAATCCAGCTCTTCTAACGTCGCAACAATGGGCAGCCGCCCAACGAACTCAGGAATAAGGCCGTACCTAATCAGGTCTTCCGGCTCGACTTTGCGCAGTGTTTGGCCGATGTTCTTTAACTCTTCTTCCCCGCTGACTTCTGCGGAAAATCCGATCCCACTTTGATCTGATCGATCCAAAATAACCTTATCTAATCCCGAAAAGGCTCCACCACATATAAACAAAATGTTCGCGGTATCAACCTGCAGAAACTCTTGCTGAGGGTGCTTCCTTCCACCTTGGGGCGGGACAGACGCTATGGTTCCCTCGATAAGTTTTAACAGCGCTTGCTGAACGCCCTCGCCGGACACATCGCGTGTTATCGATGGGTTATCAGATTTCCGCGAAATCTTATCGATCTCATCAATGTAAACGATGCCTACTTGTGCCCGCTCGACATCGTAGTCACATTTCTGAAGGAGTTTTTGAATGATATTTTCAACGTCCTCACCCACATAACCTGCTTCAGTGAGTGTGGTCGCATCTGCAATCGTAAATGGCACGTCCAGGAGTCGTGCAAGAGTTTCCGCGAGCAGCGTCTTGCCGCAGCCCGTTGGCCCGATGAGAAGGATATTCGATTTCGACAGCTCAACCTCATCCTTGGTCCCACTATGATTAAGCCGCTTATAATGGTTGTAGACAGCGACGGCTAGTACTTTTTTTGCGTGCTCTTGACCGATTACATATTCGTCCAGGATGCCCTTAATTTCCGCAGGAACGGGTAACTTGGTTGTTTCGCTGGCTTCCGCGCTTTCCTGAACTTCTTCGCGAATGATGTCGTTGCAGAGTTCTACGCATTCATCACAAATAAATACCGAAGGCCCGGCAATCAGCTTTCGAACCTCATGTTGACTCTTACCACAAAACGAGCAGTAAAGAAGCTTCGCTGAGTCGTCACCCTTATTGTCGTCGTCTGCCATACAAACTTTTCGCTCTAGAAACCGCCTCTAACCATGCTGTCTCGATACATATTTTGCAAGTTTCATGCCTCTAAGCCGCAATTTCTCTGGGGCAAACGTTCCTATCAAAACCCGATTTACAGCTCGCTATCGGTTCTATTACGAGCGTGTTGCACCGTGTCCACCAGTCCATATTCAAGTGCCTCCTCCGGATTCATCCAGTAATCCCGGTCGGTATCTTCGGCAATCTTTTCGATCGCCTGGGACGTATGTTCGGCAAGGATTTCATTCAGTCGAGTCCGTATTAGAACGATCTCGCGAGCTTGAATTTCGATGTCAGCCGCAACGCCCTGCGAACCACCAGATGGCTGATGCAGCATCATCCTGGAGTTGGGAAGCGAAACGCGCTTTCCTTCAGCACCTGCAGCCAGCAAAAATGCTCCCATACTTGCCGCTTGTCCCACGCACATGGTGGCAATGTCGCAACGAACAAATTGCATCGTATCGTAAACGGACAAACCAGCAGTCACTGATCCACCTGGCGAGTTGATGTAAAGGTGTATGTCCTTATCGGGGTTTTCTGACTCCAGCCATAAGAGCTGGGCCACGATGAGATTTGCGACGACATCATCCAAGGGGCCGCAAAGAAAAACGATGCGTTCCTTCAAGAGTCTCGAGTATATGTCGTAGGAGCGCTCACCTCGGGCACTCTGTTCCAACACCATGGGCACCAAGCCCAGGCTTCTAGTCGGGATAGCAATATCGTCGTTCATGTTTCCTCCGTTGAGTCTTCAGTCGTGCCTTGAGCGTCTTCTTCATGGCTCGAATCTACTGGTTCGGGCACAGTAGCGCGGCCAGACACAATATCGTCGTAATCACTTTCGACGACTTCGATCTGAGCCACGTCTAATACTTGGTCAACAACCTGATCTTCAAGCACTGAGAGCTGTATTTGCCGCAACTGTGTTTCATTCGAATAATACCAATTCACGATTTGTTCTGGCTGGTCGTAAGGTTTCGAAAGCTCGTCAACGCGCTCCCGCACACGATCTTCATCTACCTTCAGATCGCATGTTTCTACAATGCGGTTTACCACTAGCCCAATGCGTACCCTTTTTTCGGCTTCCCCAGAAAAAAGGTCGGACGGTAACTGCGGCTTTTCTGACGAAGGATCTATTCGTAACTGTTGGAGCATCTGCGTTCTCAGCGTCTCCGATTCATTCTCGACCAGCGATTGTGGGAGCTGAAATTCGTGAATCTCTGATAGTCCATCCAAAACTTGGCGTTTTACCTGGCCGCGAGCAGCCGCTTTCAATTCGCGCTGCATGTTCTCATGTACTTGGTTGCGAAAGGCTTGTTCTCCTCCCTCCTCAATGCCAAAACTTGAAAAGAATTTTTCATCCAATTCTGGCAAGTGAGGCGCTTCGATTTTTGTCACCGTCAAATCAAATACCGCCTCTTGCCCCTGCAACTTCTCGTCTTGATATTCGTCGGGAAACTTAACGGAAATGAGCTTGTTTCCGCTGACACTCATTCCACTAACACCAACATCTAAATCTTCAATCATCTGCCCCTCGCCAACGAGGAAAGCCACTTCTTCCCCCTTGCTACCTTCGAACAACTCTCCAGCTATAGTGCCCTCAAAATCCACCGTCACGCGGTCGCCTATTTCAGCGGGCCGTTCCGTTTCATGGAAGTGTTTTCGCTCCTGTCGCAAACGTTCAATCATTCCATCGAGATCCTCGTCTCGAACAATGCCCTCCGGCCTTTTAACGCTAACTTGACTGAGGTCCGAAACATCGAACTTTGGGAATACCTCGAAGGTCGCTGTAAATTCAAGATCTGCGCCAACATCCATATTGATCACTTCTAGCTCGGGGGATCCCGCGGGAGCAAGTTCCTCTTTTTGTACCGCGTCCATATAACTCGACTGAATCATTTCCTGAGCAACTTCTTGACGAACGGAAGCCCCGAAACGACGACGTACTTCTTTAAAAGGAACCTTACCGGGACGAAAACCATCCAGTTTCACGCGCTGACTCGTTTCTTTGAGCCTTTCGTTAATGCGATGTTCAAAGGATTCCGCCGCTACGGCGATTTTCAGCCGGCGTTGCAGCCCTCCAGTCGTTTCTATCGAGACTTGCATACCGTGTTTGTTATCTCGCGGTGGGGTGGATGATGGGGCTTGAACCCACGACCGCCGGAACCACAATCCGGAGCTCTACCAGCTGAGCTACATCCACCATTGAACCTCTTCTTAACAATTCCAGGTCTCTTAACAGACCGACAGACGATCTTTTCCTCCGATCCTCGGCATCAATAAGATCGCGAGTCCCTGTCCCCAGCGGCGCAAAATCCTATCAGAAAACGTAAATCGGATCGCGATCGAGTATTACCGTTCTTTATCGCTTTGGGAATCTTATGGCGCGCCTGGAAGGACTCGAACCTTCAACCCTCGGCTTAGAAGGCCGATACTCTATCCCGTTGAGCTACAGGCGCAAAAAACAGGACTGAACACTAACAACGTTTGGTCGGGGTAGAGAGATTTGAACTCCCGACATCCTGCTCCCAAAGCAGGCGCGCTACCAGACTGCGCTATACCCCGCTGGACCGCGTCTATCATACATCTCGTTACCAACGCATGCGCGGCTAGCAGGCATCGCGGCGCGGGACCATACTGAGCCGCGAATGAATAATCAACAAAGGTTTCGCGTGTTTACGGAAAACCATAGTTCACATAAAGTCCGTCTCTCAGTCCACGACCTCAGTTTTTTCGAGAGACCCTGATGTCAGCACGAATTCTCGATGGTGAAGTGATTGCCAAGTCCATAAAGGATGAGATTGCAAGACGCACTATCAAACGCGTCGACGAAGGACATCGCCCTCCCGGATTAGCCATCATTTTGGTAGGCGACGACCCTTCGTCCCACGTCTACGTGCGGCTCAAAAAGAAGGATTGTGAGGTGGTTGGCTTCCATACCGAAATATGTCTTTTCGACGAGTCCGCATCCGAAAATGAGGTCGTCTCCTGTGTCCACCGCTTTAACCTTAACGAAAATATTGACGGCATCTTGGTCCAGTTGCCGCTGCCTCCTCAAATTGACGCGTTAACCGTCATCAAAACCATAAATCCGGAAAAGGACGTCGACGGAATTCACCCATACAATCTCGGCATGCTGACCTTGCGCGAGCCTGCGATACGCTCGTGCACGTCGAAAGGCATCATGTCGCTCTTGGACCAAACCGACATCCCAATCCGTGGTCTCGATGCTACGGTCGTGGGTGCATCGAATCATGTCGGCCGCCCAGCCTGCCTCGAGCTATTACGAGCAGGTTGTACAGTAACAAGCTGTCACCGATTCTCACGAGACACCAGGTCCCACGTCGTCTCCGCCGACATCGTGATTAGTGCAACAGGCGTCGCTGGTCTGATTAAAGGTAATTGGATAAAACCAGGTGCCATAGTTATTGATGTTGGCATCGAACGTCAGATAGATGGGTCGCTTCGTGGAGATGTTGATTTCGATAGCGTAATCAAGGTGGCCGGCTGGTTAACCCCGGTTCCGGGCGGCGTCGGACCAATGACACGGGCATCTATGCTCGAGAACGTAATGGAAGCGGCGGAGAAGGTTGCACCATGAGCGCCATATGCATATCGGACTTGCACCTTGACGCTACGGTTCCGAAAAGGCTCGACGCGCTCAATAATTTACTGGTTCTTGAATCGGAAAAAGTTGAAGCCATCTACGTCCTTGGTGATTTGGTGGAAGCGTGGGTTGGTGACGACGACGACAGCCAATTTGCGGACGAGCTTCGTACCACTCTTGCAGGTTGTATGCAGCACACCGCCCTATACCTAATGCACGGTAACCGTGATTTCCTCATTGGAACGAAGTTCGCAAACGACACGGGTGCTTGTCTTATTGACGATCCGGTAACAGTTGAAGTTGAAGGGCGGCGAGTTTTGTTGGCGCACGGAGACGCTTTCTGTACAAAAGACGAGCCGTACCAGCAGATGCGCAAGCTTTTCCGCTCAGCAGATTGGCAGCGAGACATTCTTAGTCGCTCATTACAAGAACGTATCGACTTAGCCAATGAAATGCGTGAACAAAGTCGCCAAACAAATGCGAATAAATCTCAGAACATCATGGACGTAACAGACGAGGTTGTATTATCCGTAATGCAAGAAAACGCCTGCGATGAACTTGTACACGGACACACACATCGCCCCGGGATCCATCGATTGGATAACGTGAAGACTAGGTATGTGCTTGGAGATTGGAACCGTTGCGGCTGGCTCGCCCGTATCGAAGACAGCGGCATCAATTTAGAGTGTTTTTCTGTCTAGACAATTTCTGGCTCGGTATCGAGATCGACGGTGGGTCCACTGTGAAAACGAAACTCTTGGTCCGCGGTGGTTATAAAGTTATTTTCCTCTTCTAAAATCACGTCGATACGCGCCCGTATGTCCTTCTCATCTCCATATTCCAAAGCCAGCTGTCGGTATGCGTCAAAATGCCGTTTTTCCGAATCCAAAAGATTTCGGTATAAACCCGCAAGATGCACATCAACGACGTCGGCGAGCAACGCGAAACGCTCGCAACTGCGAGCCTCAATGACACTAGCAACCAACAGCTTATCTACTAGTCGTTGCGGTTCGTGGGACCGGACCATCATATTCAGTGCTCCAGCATAGCGGCTCGCCGAAACGTGCCGATAGGCAATGCCTCGCTCCTCAATGACACCTGCAACTTGCTCAAAGTGCCGCAACTCTTCTCGAGCTAGCCTGGATAATCGTCGCAAAAGGCGGGGTTTTTCCACATAGCGATAGAGAAGAGACAAGGCAGTACTCGCCGCTTTCTTTTCGCAATTGGCGTGATCGATCAAAAGTAGGTCGGCGTTTGATATCGCGCTCTTGATCCATGCCTCGGGCGTTGGGACACGCAAATATTGCGCTATTACCAATGGAATCATAGAGCGAGAGTCTTAAAGCTACGCTCGTAATAGGCGGTCGAGCGGAAATAAAACTCGCGATCGATAGATCTTAGTACATCGCTCGATAACACGTCCCGCGGCAAGCTCAGAGGTTCGAGTCCAGCTTCTGTGGGTTTTCGTACAACATCTTTCAACACAGCCAAAACGAGCGGTGCAAATTCGCTAGGCTCCGCGTCAATCATTGACTCTATTGTTCGCCGCCATCGAATCTTATCGTAAACGCGCACGCAAGCTCGGACACTTTCGTGATGCAGTTTGATCAGGCGTGACCGTACTCGCCCCTGTTGATCCGAGTCGTAACCGTTCCAACCGACGATCTCGTGAGAAAAGCGCTTACATCCCCTACAAACCAAATCACCGTACGTTGTAGAACACACTCCGACACAGGGTGTCCTTCGGTTAATCAACGTTCAAGCCGCCAGCAACCCGCACACATCATCGCATCGAACGCGCTTGTTACACTCAGTCCTCATCGAAACTCGCGCTGAATTTAGCGTCACTCAATCATCAAGCATGGTTATGGAGCTCAATCACGGTTGGCCCTTCAGTTAATTCTGCGTCTCTGCGTTGCTTCGTTTCGTCATTTCGGTCGATAGACAATCTTTCCAGATAGGCGTCATCGATATCGCCGGTAACGTAATTGCCGTCAAAGACAGAGCAATCGAAGCTTTCGATCACGCGATTTCCTTCTCGGGCCGATTCAACGAGGTCATCCAAATTCTGATAGATGAGCCAGTCAGCTCCCAGATACGCGCCTACCTCTTCGTCGGTACGATTGTAAGCAACGAACTCTGCCGACGTCGGCATATCGATGCCGTATACGTTCGGATGCCGAACCGCTGGGGCCGCCACAGCAACAAACACCTTTCTAGCGCCTGCATCCCGTGCCTGTTGCACAATTTCCTGGGTGGTCGTACCCCGAACAATAGAGTCTTCCACCAACAGCACATTCTTTCCGTTGAACTCTAGATCGATGGCATTGAGCTTTTGCCGCACAGATTTTTTCCGCTGATTTTGGCCCGGCATGATAAACGTACGTCCAACATATCGATTCTTGACGAACCCTTCCCGAAGCTTGACGTCTAGCCGATGCGCAAGAGGTTGCGCAGCCGTCCGGCTAGTTTCAGGTATCGGCATCACCACGTCGATCTCGTGATCCCGACCCGAGCATTGTTCCAAAATCCGATCGGCAAGTTTTTCGCCCATCCTAAGCCGTGCTTTGTGCACAGAGATGTCATCCATAATCGAATCGGGACGAGCCAAATAAACGTGTTCAAAAATACAGGGGGTGAGGCTAGGTCCAACAGCACATTGCTGCACGTGCAAACGGCCCTCGACGTCTATATAGACTGCTTCGCCGGGTGCCACATCGCCCATGATCTCGAAACCAAGCACCGCCAATGCTGCACTTTCGCTAGCGATCATATATTCCTCGCCGCCCTGCACGTCGCGGCAGCCGTATACCAACGGTCGTATTCCATGCGGATCCCTAAAACCGACAATGCCCCCTCCCATGATCAGTGCAACGGCAGCATAGGCTCCAAGGCAACGTGCATGAACGCCTGCAACCGCTTCAAAAATGTGTTCCGGACCGGGAATGAACTCACCGAGCTTATCAAGCTCGTGGGCAAAAACATTGAGTAGAATTTCAGAATCGGATTCAGTATTTACGTGGCGCAGATCGGCGCGAAATACATCGGCGACCAGTTCCTCGGCGTTCGTTAAATTTCCGTTGTGCGCCAAGCTTATCCCGTAAGGAGAATTTACATACATTGGCTGAGCTTCGGCCGAGCTGCTGGTTCCTGCCGTGGGATAACGCACGTGGCCGATGCCCATGTTGCCTGCGAGCCTATGCATATGACGTTGATGGAAGACTTGGCTAACCAGACCCGTGTCTTTTCGGAGGTGCAGCCGATCCCCGTCAGCCGTGACTATCCCGGCAGCATCCTGTCCGCGATGTTGCAAGACCGTCAGTGCGTCATATATGTCCTGATTGACAGGGCCCTTGCCTACGATTCCAACGACGCCGCACATACTATGTTTAACCTCGCAGAGCTTCCCAAATTAGACCCAAGAGCCGCACAACGTCCGACTCAAACGCCATCAAATAGGGCCGAATCAACGACTCTTGCCACCAATCCGTTTCTGCCTGAGAAGACTCAACCAACACAAGGACCACTATCACTAGTATAGCGCCTAGTGCTCCACCAAAGAAAAACCCAAGCGTTCGGTCCGTCCCAGTCAACCCCGATCCCTGTACGAGCT
The DNA here is from genome assembly GCA_022448085.1 of Pseudomonadales bacterium. GTDB lineage: Bacteria > Pseudomonadota > Gammaproteobacteria > Pseudomonadales > Azotimanducaceae > UBA11889. Next base: position 61,170 of record JAKUTH010000009.1, read on the forward strand.
TACCCAATATCCACTGCAAGATAGCTCCTACGACGATAACTCCGATAAATATCGCGGCAAAGGCACCGGAGTATCGGAAAGTTTGCTGTGCCGGCTCAGACAATCCTTCCATCCATTCGAGCTGGACAAGATTCATAGCCGATTCCGCAAACATGGATGCAATCAGGAACGCCGCCAACCAGATTGCGAGAGCAACTGTCGTCCGCATGAGCCCACGTGCCATTCCGATTGCCGCCGAGACCAGTATCACAACTGAAATGGCAATATCCGCATAATGCCAGCCGGTCACTGGCTAAAACCGACAATCAATGCTTCCAAACCATCGTATCTATCGACAAGCTCGTCCTCCATAGATAGTGCATCGGTCCGCAAGAGTATGGGCCCGACGGCAACTCGAGTTCGATTAACTCCGGCACTACGTACGTTCGAAAGCCAAGCCGAATAGCCGTCTTGAAGCAAGCGATCGCGCAAGTTGGTTGCGTTATCGTACTGATCGAAGCTACCAACTTGTACCGCCCATGCGAGAGTAGAAGTATCTTCAATAGACAAAACCGGATCGCCGATCCGAGTACCGTTGTCTTCTAGATAACCTTCCTCGTCAATAGCCTCGCGAAGCTCTTCCCGCGCATCTAACGCCGCTTTTGACCCCGGAATCTCGGAAGTATCTTCCGAAACAGCTACCGAAAAATCCAGCGTGTCGACGGCTTGCTGTAAGTCAAACGCGTCCGAATTAAGCGCCTCCGTAGGTTCGAGTCCCTCTCCATCGAATAGCATCGGTAGAAATATAATTGCTATCGACGCAAGAAA
>JAKUTH010000090.1 GCA_022448085.1 Pseudomonadales bacterium
CAGAAGGAGAGGGAATATACTCTCTAAACCCGAAAAGAAAAGCGCTAATTCGTAACCAATTGATACTAGTCAACGAGATGCTTACATATCAGAAAGATCCTCAGAAAATATCGGCTACGACTGGTTAGTAGATCATCGTTAGTCGTCGGAACGAAGCTGGTCACTCAGCAACTTACTGGGGCCATTGTGTCCATTCCGGTTACCTTCGGTGCAATGATAAGCCCGAGGGTGTTGTTCATAGATAACGGCGGTATTGCAGTACCGCATACTGCACTCGACCACAACAACACCTTTGACTATGCTCCTACAGGGCACACCAAAAGGTGAGACATGAGTAACGATGCGTACACCTTGATTACGGCGGATACCCACGCCGGCGGAAGCCACGCCCAGTATCGAGAATATCTAGATCCGAAATCCCGAGATGCATTTGACGAATGGCGGGGTGGTTACAAAAACCCGTCTCAGGAACATTACGGCAAGAAGAAAATGCGGAACTGGGATTTCGACATACGAACGAAAGATCAAAATAGTCAAGGCGTTGTCGGGGAAGTAGTTTTCCCGAACACCGTTCCTCCGTTCTACAGCAAGAGCATTGTGATTGCGCAACCGCCCCGGCCCGATCAATACCCGAGTTGTTTGGCGGGCATTCGTGCCCACAATCGCTGGCTGGTTGATTTCTGTGCCGAAGATCCGGACCGTCGCGCTGGTATCGGGTTGATTTTGCCAAATGATCTAGACGACGCGATTAAAGACATCGAGTTCATCGCGAAATCGGGTTTGCGGGGTGGAGTCCTACTGCCGCTGATTCCCCCGGACTGCAATTGGCTCCCGTCTCTATACGACAACGCTTGGGATAGAGTTTTTGCAGCTATTCAAGATCATGACCTTGTAATCAATCAGCACTCAGGCCAGGGCTCCCCAACCTACGGCGACGACTTGATCGGCGAAGCACTATGGATGTCAGAAGTGACCTTTTACTGCCAAGCCGGCTTCCGACATCTATTGATGAGTGGTGTGTTCGAACGTTTTGACCGACTCAAATACATTCTTACGGAATCCGGCTGCGCCTGGGTCGGCCCGACGCTTGCGCAGCTTGATGGTATTCACCAGGGGATACAGCACGGTGCGATCGGCGAGATGCATTATGACGGTGCGTGGGTTCTTAAGGATCTGCCGAGCGAATATGCGCAACGCAATTGTTGGTACGGGGCAAGTTTTCCCAGTAAGTCCGATCTGGATGGCATCGACAAACTTGGAGCCGATCGGATTCTTTGGGGAAACGATTATCCGCACTTTGAAGGCACCTTCCCCTATAACCTCGAATCGCTAAGGCTTACATTTGAAGACGTACCAGAACGCGAACGTCGCATGCTTTTCGGCGAGAACGCAGCGAAACTATACCAATTCGATCTCGAGAAGCTTCGGCCGCAGGCCGAAAAGTACGGTCCGACTCCCGAGGCAGTAAACACACCGTTGTCACGAGATGAAATTCCACGCGACGCGACCTGCGCGCTCTTCCGTAACGCGCTCTACGCTGCTGGTTAGCGGTCGCTAGCGGTGGGAATACCTGAGGGGATTGGAATCGTCGATACCATGATCGCGTTTCCAGCCACCGACTTTTCACAATACGATTTCATTAGGGCTCAACTGAAAGACGGTTCCACCGATATGGATTTCCCGGTGGAGTACATGTTCAAGAATGTGCCGAAGGAGTTGTACGGGAACAAGGATCCGATCTCCGTTACCTTGCACGAGATGGACCGGTTCGGTATCGAAGTCGGACTCATTGGCGTTGGAGGTGACGTCAGCCGTAGAGCTTTAGAGGATCATTCTGATCGGTTTGTAGGGCAGGGCAGTGTCGACCCCAACAAAGGCATGGAAGGCATTCGCAATATGGTGCGCCAGTACGAGGAGTTTGGTGTGCGTTCGTTCGGAGCATTCAATGCGGGGTTCAATCCCCAGGTTGCCATCGACGACGCAAGGATGTACCCAATTTACGCTAAGTGCGTCGAACTAGACGTACCCATTTTTTCTTGCGCCGGGGTTCCAGGTCCACGTTTCCCAATGTGGCCGCAGGCGGTCGATCGTATCGATAACGTGATGTACGACTTTCCCGAACTCGTATTCGTCACCCGTCATGGCTGCGAACCCTGGGAGGATCTTGCCGTCAAGCTGATGCTCAAATGGCCGAACCTTTACTACTCGACGTCGGCGTTTGCTCCGAAGTATTACCCAAAAGCGATCATTGATTACGCCAATACACGGGGAGCGGATAAGGTGATCTATGCGGGTTATTTCCCGATAGGGCTTTCGTTAGAGCGGATCATGACCGATATGCAAGACGTCTCCTTTAAAGATGACGTGTGGCCCAAGTTTCTGAGTGAGAACGCTCGTAAAGTCCTGAAGATCGGAAACTCTTAGTAACACGCGAAGAACGTCGGCGACTAACGCCAGGTCACTTCCATCGCAAAAAAATGGTCAAAGACCTCTCGATCGGGATGATTCAAGGCAGATCGAGACGGGCTACGAATATAGAAGTCGAGTTGCTGGGTTGCGGGATTAACGCTACCGGCGTATCCCGAGTCGGGGTTCAACACGACCTCCAAGGTCTCACGATGACGCATACCTTGGGTGACCATGAAGTGGATCTCGTAATCCCGGTATATCGTTTCGCCGTTTAATGTCGCGCTACCGTATCCCCAACCGGCGATATAGAGAAGGCTCTTGGGCCAGTTCGAGTCGCCGCAGCCGGCGTCCCCATGCTCATAGAGAAATGCAGCAATGCCACCATCTTGGCACGCGGAAAATTCATGGACGCGCTCGAGCGTCACAACATACTTACCCTCGGATAATTCAAGATCAGCTGTAAAACTGCCAGTATTGTCGATCTCGTTTACGTCGATCGAGATGTTTCCAGCAATAGCCTTTATGTTCGCAGCGTCGTTCCCCATGTGATCCCAGGGCGGTGTGTCGTTAAGGGTGCCGACTTGGTAGACGTTGCTGGCGCTGATATCGAAATGCCCGTCATAGAGAGGGTGTTGTTGCGGCGCATAGATGCCGAGTGCGGTCGCGGGCTGTGATCGTGGGCCACGGGTTTCTGGTTGATTCGTTACCTCGCAGCTCGCCAAGAATATGAAAGCTAATGAAAGCGGTATGTGACTTGAAATGACGGGTTTCGTTTTCATTGTCTAGACCCGTATCCTAAACCATATAAGGGATATCTGAGGGGCGGCATCTTGATCAAAAAAGGTTTACTTGTGCTGGTGGCGCTTGTCGTTGCTATTGGTGCCGTCGGTTATTGGTACGTGTCGCGACTGATGGAAGAGCTACCACCAGCCACGTTGGCCGAGGAAACTTATCGCAGCATTAACTCAGGGCAGATCGTTGGATACAAAGAGCCAAATGGGACGCTCGCCTGGCGCGGTATACCCTTCGCTACGCCGCCCGTTGGCGAATTGCGTTGGAAAGCGCCGCGACCGCCCGAACCGTGGGAAGGCGTACGCGAAACGTTGGCATTCGGGTCCGCATGCCCGCAACGTGGATTCGGGGGTGGGACGTCCGGCATAACGGGCGCTGAGGACTGCTTATATCTAAATGTCTGGCAGCCGCCTCGTTCGGAAACTGAGCGACCGGTGATGTTTTGGATTCATGGTGGGGCAAATCACATCGGCGAAGCAGCGACCCCCCTTTATCACGGGGCGAATCTTGCGGCAGCGCATGACGTGGTCGTTGTTAGCATCAACTACCGTTTAGGGCCGCTTGGATGGCTTACCCATCCCGGGCTCCGCGTTTCCGGCGACCTAGCCGACGACTCTGGTAACTACGGAACCTTAGATATTTTGCGTGCGCTTGAATGGGTTCGGGAAAACATCGGGCAATTCAATGGCGATCCCGACAACGTCACGATCTTTGGTGAGTCAGCGGGTGGCTTTAACGTACTCACCATGATGGTTTCCCCGCTCGCGGCTGGGCTTTATCACAAAGCCATCGTGCAAAGCGGTGGACTGACGATCAATTCGTTTAGTGTCGCCGAGAATTTTCGCGACGATGAGGAGCCCGGAAGCAATTCCAGTTCGCGTGAGCTCGTTAACCGACTTATGGTTGCCGATGGCCGCGCCGCAAATCGCCAAGAGGCCAAAGCCTTACAACTTTCCATGACCGATATCGATGTCGCGGAAGTACTTCGCAGCGCGGCTCCGTCGCAGCTTTTGTCTGCCCAGGGTGGCGGCATGATGGGTGGTACGCCGTACATATTCGGAGACGGTTACGTTTTACCGGCGGAAGGGCAGGCCGACGAGATCTTTGCGGATGTATCGAACTACAACGTCACGCCGGTGATCCTTGGCACCAACCGCGATGAAGTTAAACTTTTCCTCGCGATGTCGCCCAGCGTAACGGATCGATTTTTTGGGATTCCCTATCGGATTCGTGATTCTGCGAGCTATAACCGCGATGCGGCATATGGAACAGATGCATGGAAGCTTAGGGCCGTTGATCAACTAGCCGAGAGACTCCACGACACACAGGGGGATTCCGTATTCGCGTATCGGTTCGACTGGGACGAGCTTCGAAATGTCATGTCGCTGGACCTTAGCAGTCTTTTCGGCGCCGCCCATGCCTTCGAGATCCCCTTTATGTTTGGTAATTTTGATCTTATCGATCGAACCATGGTTATCGACGATGACGTGATCCCCGGACGCAATGCGCTTTCTGCAAGCATGATGTCGTATTGGGCTAATTTCGCGTATACCGGAAGCCCCGGTCGTGGCCGTGACGGTCGTGAGATCGAGTGGACGGGATGGAAAAATGGCGCCGAAACCAATAAGCGCCTGCTCATACTAGATAGCCGTGCCGACGGAGGTATCCGTATGTCATCAATGCGGCTGACTCGTGAAGGCATGCGTGACCGCATCCTTAACGACGCGAGCTTCGCGGATCAAACATCTCATTGTCAGGCATACCGTCAGCTATTTAGTGGTGTCGAGTTTCGACAAGGTGAATACGCGACACTGGGAAAAGCTGGCTGTATCGATTAACCCATTGGCGCCGTTCACAAGCTAAGTTTCTGAGCACATCGACTCCGAATATAGACAATGAAAACGGCAATGGAGGAAATCCATGGGGCGTGTTGAAGATAAAGTAGTCGTGATTACGGGCGCGGGATCTGGCCTTGGTAAAGCGGACGCACATCGTCTCTCAGAGGAGGGCGCAAATCTCGTTCTGACGGATATCAACGAGGAGGAGGGTAGACGCGTTGCCGATGAGTGCGAGGGCGAGGCGATCTTCTTTGCACAGGACGTCAAAGACGAATCTTCCTGGCCCCGGCTGATTGAAGCGACGGTCGAGGCGTTCGGACGGTTGGATGTACTCGTTAACAATGCCGGCATCGCGCATATCGCAAATATCGAGTCGGCCGCGACCGATCAATGGCACGATATCTTGCGTGTGCATCTCGATG
>JAKUTH010000091.1 GCA_022448085.1 Pseudomonadales bacterium
CAACCGCCCCGATATTTTGTGCGTTTCGCGCTCTTCAAAGGCGACGTCGCCGATCGCGCCGAGGAATGGGGCGTGACCGTCCGAGGAGACGGAACCGTGTTAAACGTTCGGCATCGACTGCCGGAAACCGCACCTGGCTTCGACCTAAGCGAAGAAGAGGCGCGGTCCATGGCCTACGCCGCGCTGTACCGAGAGATGCAGGTCTCCCCGACCGCGATGCGGGAATTATCCGTCACACCCACTAAACAGCCGTCCCGAACGGATTGGTCAATTACCTTCGCCGACCTGAGGTTCGAACCCCTGCCGAAGGGCGAAAGACGGTACGCAGTTCGTATCGCAGGTGACGAGATCGTTTCGACCACGCGCTTCATTCATATCCCCGAAGATTGGCGACGGGAACAACAATCAAAAGCGACAACAATGGGTATCGTCATGACGCTGGTTCAAGTCGTGACGCTGTGTCTGAATTTCGGTGGCGCGATTGTCGGCATCATCGCCTGGAGCCGTGGGAAATTTTCGATTCGGCACTTCCTAGTCATAGCGGCATCGTTGTTCATCGTTGGATTGCTCGGCGAAGCCAATGGCTTTCCCATGCTCACGGCGGGTTTTTCTACTGCACAGCCGTTCGCTAATCAAGTCTGGAACACGATCGCGTTCACATTGATACAAAATCTCATTCCTGCAGTCTTAACCGGACTCGCAGCCGGCATGATCGTGTTCTGGCGCCGCGACTCCTCGGGCATCGAATACACGCGCTTGTTATTGACCGCGATATTGGTCGGGTTGGCGAGCGTTTGTATCAGTGCCTTGTTGTTTCTTCAGGACATGCCAAGTCCCCGACTATCCGCCGTCTTTGGAGCGGGCTTTGCTTTTCCGTTTGCCGCACCTATTGCCCAATGGATCGTCAATTTCGTTGTGATTTCAGTTCGGTACTTGCTCGTCTTTGGTATTGCTAATTACGTCAGCAAGGACTGGACGCGGTGGAAAATTCCCACCCTGGCTGGGCTGTTTTTGATCGGTGGGTTCGCCATGAATTCCGGTGGGGGCTCAGATCTCTCCACATGGGTCACATCCGCAAGTCTGTCTGGTGTGTTGGCAGTGCTCAGTTATTGGTTATTGATTCGCAGGGACCTCGCGACCGTACCCATCATTGTCGCGACGACAATTTGTTGGGGTGTGATGGCGAACCTTGGCCAACCTTATCCCGGTGCCCTGATCGGGCATAGCGTCGCCGCACTAATCGTGGTTGCGATGGCGTGGATCTGGTTTAACGCACTTCGCAAAAACACGTAAAGACTTCACGCACGACAGTGGAAGAGTTCTTGTACCTTCCCGAAACTCTTAATTACCGATCCCACAATCCACGACGGGCCTCGGCAACAGTCGTAGCGACTAGTACGAAGCCCCAATTACGCACCTTTCGGCAAACACCTCTTACCTGACGCACTGCAGGATCTGCCACTCTTCCGGGTGTCCCAGGGCTATTGGTTTGCGCCGCGACCCACTAATAAACCCCCATCGACTGGTAGTACCGCACCCGTAATGTAACTGCCGCCACGACTCGAGAGGAACACGCACGCCGCCCCCATATCCTCAGGTTTGCCGACTCGGCCGACCGTCGTAATAGCTGATACCGCAGCTACGCCTTCTTCAGTCGAGAGAATTTCATCGAGCATGCCCGGGAAGGGTCCCGGCGCGAGGACGTTAAAGGTTATGTTTCGCCCTCCTTTTCTGCCGCCTTTGTTACCTAAACGGCCTGCCCATTGGCGCGTCAGGTGGATCAATCCAGCTTTTCCGTGGCCGTATGCCCAATCGTTGTCGGATGCGATTCGAATTCCATCGACTGATGCGATATTGATCACTGACGCATGTTCTCCACTATCACCCGCAACAGTAAGTAGGGGCAGACACTCTTTGGTTAAAGCAAAGGGTGCACGCACATTCACCGAATTCATCCGATCCCATTCGTCCATCGGAAAATCTTCGAACTTATGTTGGAAGTTGCCGAGAGCGGCATTGTTTATCAATACGTCGAGCTTCGCCTCTCGTTCCCGAAGTTGTTCGACAAGTCCGCTGATATCTTCATCTTTCGACAGATCCGCGCGTAACGCGATACATTTTCCTGGCCCTCCCGCATCAAGTTCCCTGGCAATCTCTGACAAATCGCTTCGTGATGCGATGTACACGTGGGCGCCGCCTGCCACGAATCCCCCCGCAATACCACGACCAATGCCGCCACCGCCGCCCGTTACACATACGACCTTACCTTCGACACTGAATATGTCCTTGAAGTCCATTAGAGATCCCCTTCTATCTATAAGAACTCTAGAAAAGTCTTTTCGAAGCGATCTCAGCCCCTTCGACTAGCGCCCTGAGTTTTGCCCAAACGACTTCTTCCGCAACGTCTCGTAAACCAGCTGCGGTATCGAATCCACAATCCGTTCCAGCAATTACGCGCCGAGGGTCTCCTACGGTTGCCACAATCGCTTCAATTCGGTCCGCCACCACTTCCGGGTGTTCAACGTAATTAGTGGTTGTGTCAATCACTCCTGCAACTATCAACATTTCATCTGGAATGTTTTCCGAAGTCAGCAATCTGTACTCGTGAGCATGTCTTGGGTTTGCCATAGACAGCATTAGAGCTCCAACGTTAGCGTTGATTAAGCTTGGGAGTATGCTTTTAAGTGGCACGTCGACGTCATGCGGCCCATTGTAGTTTCCCCAACAAACGTGCATCCGCACGAATTCCTTTGGTATGTCCGACAGTGCTCTCCCTATGGCGTCGATCACCATGTCGATGAACTCAATAAATTCTCGTTCACTACGCTCTCCAAAATAGGTATGTCTTTCCATCGCAAGATCGGGGCAATCGAGCTGTAGTACATGTCCGGCACGATAGATTGCGTCGTACTCCGTCTTCAGCGCCGTGGCTAGCGCATCTACATACGATTGCATGTCGCCATAGAAAGTGTCCTCCATCGCAGTCGCAACAATGCCCGGCGATGGGGCCGTCATAAATGTTTCTGTAAAAGGATTTCCTTCGTTATCCAAAAGAGACGCAAACTGTTCGAGTTCCAGATGCAGCGGCTTCTCATTCGCGTAGATAACTTCGTCTACGGCTTGGGGTGCAGCGGTGAGGTCTACGCCGCTAAGGTAACCGGGGAGCTTTAATTCCATCCAGCTGGGGTAACGCAAAATGTCCTGAAACGGAGGGCGGCTACTACTCCCGCCAAAACCGGTCATCCGATGTTGTACGTAGGTAAAAAAGCTTTCCCGTGGCTGCTCTCCGTTATTTCCTATGTCTATCCCGACTTCAATTTGATTCTTAACGACGGTTTCTGTCGAAGAAACCACGGCGTCTTGAAGTTCTCGGTCATCAACTCGCTCTCCACGCGACAAAGCCACTTGGAGCTCTACGAGGAGATCCTTCCGAGGCAGGCTTCCGGAATGAGTGGTAAGAAAACGGTCGTTAGTTGTTTGCATTTCCGACTACGGAAAGTAGCTCGTTCTCGAATTTCTCACGAGTCTCCTTCGAGTTCTTCCGGCGGGCGCACGAACGGCTGTGGCACTTCCGCTTTCGACATGCCTGCGATTGCCGTGTATCCGTGGTGCTCTTCCTCGATATGTAGGGTACGTTCCGGGATATCGAATCTGGTACCCGCTACACACTCGTGTACCTTCCCTGTGGCCGGATCTTGAAAGCGAAATATGCCTTCGGTTATGTAAATGTGCATGCTTACGTCGTGCCAGTGTATTGGCGTACCTCCGGATGGCGTTGCGTCAAACTTGGAACCGTAATAGCCATCCTTCTGGATCTCGTCGAACGCTTGTTGGTCTTCGTCGAAGTAGCCGTGTTGGACCACAATCGCCATGGGTTAACTCCATTTAAATAGTATTTATCGAAACTACGAGTCAGCTAGCCGGCTGTCAATTTTCTATGATGCCGTCTTCACCAAGGGCACGGACATTCCGTCATTGGAATGCGGATAGTGCGCTGTTGTCACCGGTGCTCCACTTGCGAAGAGAGCGACGTTCGTCGGGCGTGATGACAGCGTTGGGCCTTCAGATCGCTCGACTACAACTCGCGTCAGGGCCGGTCTGCGGCCGCGACTTGATGATCGCTACATCAGTGACGCGGTGACCGATCCCGAAACGTCTGCTACTGTGCCAGTCTGTACAAACACCATCTTGGACCCACCAAATTGAGTAGCCGAAAGTGCTGAATGAAGATCCGGATGGGGGCGCGTTAAGTCTCGAGCAAAAGTACCTATTTGATGCATTCGGCTACCTAATCATTCCTAATGCACTAACGACGTCTCAGATCGATCGGTTGAAATCCACCCTGCGACGACCCGCGGAACAATGGGATGCACCCGCGGACAAGTCAGAAGGACCTCTTCACTGGGACCCCATTTGGCGTGATCTGCTTGATCTACGGACACTCGCTCCGATTCTGGAAGCCTTGATCGGCGATCCCGGGTTATTAGACCGTAGAACGACGAATGATGTCGCACGAGAACCTCTGCCCACCTATCGACTCGATCACATCAACATTCATACCGACCGCGGCAAAGATTTTTCGGGCGGTATGTTGCATGGTGGGCGTGGAACCAATGGCTCGTTCGGATATCGCAACGGGCATTTCCACAATGGGCTTCTGGCCGTATCTTTCGAACTCTATGACACCCACCCGAACAATGGCGGATTCTGCTGTATTCCCGGAAGCCACAAATCCAACGTCAGCCTCCCCCATTCATGGCACGATCTGAGCAAAGGCGTCGCGGACGCCGTTAAGCGAATCGCGGCGGTTCCAGGCGATGCCATCATTTTCACTGAAGCGTTGACGCACGGCACTCTGCCATGGAACGTAGCCGCCAAACGGAACACCGTTTTCTACAAGTACTCACCTCACCACGCCAGTTGGACGGCGGATTACTTTGACCCTGACGATTTCAGACATTACGACGATATGGATGACAGAAAGTTATCGCTTTTAGAGCCACCGAATGCGCGCTATAGAGGACGTCAATCAAGGCCACGGAGGATTGAGGACGAACCCACCAAGGAAAACTGACATCAGTAGAAATAAACCAAGTCGCCTATTGTTGGAATCGTAGATTCACGACGGCGTGAAGCACGGTGAATTGGTGGAATCAAAGCTCCCATCTCACGACACAAGGAAGGTCTCAGTGGGTGGGACAGGTGTGATATAGCGCTATGCTGGTTATGTCGCTAGCACGAAGAGGTGTCGGTGTAGCCGTACGACCCCAAAGCACAACAAGCAGCCCATCGGATTACTGAGAAATTTAAGACTTTGCAAACCGTTTTATGTACCTAACGCGACCGTTTATTTCTGCCTCGCTATTTAGCGTTGGTTTTCTATTACTTTACGTGTTGATAGGTACCTTGGGTTGGGGCCCAGATGAAGAATCACTTCGCTCAATAGGAGACGTTTCA
>JAKUTH010000092.1 GCA_022448085.1 Pseudomonadales bacterium
CACAACGTAATTTGGAGGGCTCGTGTCAGGACGTCGTCGCAATACCGGTAAGGCTGCACACACAATCGCATAGGTGATCAGCCGGATAACGCTGTTGATTGTCAATGCTTCGACAAAGTTGAAGGTCAGACATGCGAGCCAACAAGCAAAGGCCGTGATAATCAGAGAGCTCGTGGGCGTCTGATACTTGGTGTGCGTTTGGCCGAAGAATGAGGGGGCCTGATTTTCCCGAGCCATCGCATAGGGAAGTCGCGAGCCACCCAGCAGTCCCGCATTGAGCGTACCCGATGTCGATATGATTGCACCCACAACGATTACTGCCGCACCGATTGGTCCTACGAACACGGTCGCAGCATCAGCCAATGGACGGGTGGATGTTGCCAAAGAAGGCAGCGTACCGATCGCGACAATTTGAATGGCTAAATAGAACACTAAGACGAGCGTCACAGTAAAAAACAGAGCGTAGGGAAATGCTTTCCCAGGATTCTGCACTTCGCCCGCGTTGATGGTGGCTACCTCAAAACCGCTGAACGCAAAGATCAGGACCATGACGGCTAAAGCAAGCGTATTGGTATTCGGTATTGGCTGGAACTGAAAATTACCCGGTTCGATGAACCAGATGCCAACGAGTATGAACATAGCAAGTGGCAACAGTTTCATGATGGCGAAGACATTACTCATGCGTGCCGCATGTCGAACGCCTAGGTAATTAATTGTTGTGAGAACGATCACAATGGCCGTGACTAGAAGGGTTCGGGTGATTCCCTCGTTGACCGTCGGCCAAATTACGCTCAGGTACGAAAGTAGAATGTCGCAAATAATCGCAAACGAAGTGATCCGAGTTAGCCAAAGAAGCCATCCCACTTGGAAGCCCGTTAGTCGGCCAAATGTCTTGCGCGCATACAGATAAGGCCCGCCGGTCCCGGGAAAGCGGGAGCCGACTTCAAGGAAGCACAGAACGATCAACCCGATTAAGCCACCACATATAACGAGCGCCAATACGCTATAGCTTCCAGCGAGTGCAAACGCGCGAGAAGGTAAACCAAAGATTCCCGCCCCGATAAATAGGTTGACCAGTATCGCGATTAGCGACCCACGCGATATGCCTCGAGAGAGAGACGACGATGCTGGGTCTTTCTTCAGAGAGTCCACGCGTTTCAACACGGCGAATCTATTGTCTTTTCCAGATCGTCATTAGTTACTTGGTGGCTGGAAGTTCGCCGTAAGCACGCTTCATAGCTGGATCGCCGGCGGCCAGGTCTTTCAGTGGCTTCCATAGCGCCGCATGCACTGAAGGGGCTCTATCGCCCGATTCGAGGAGGTTGTAGTCTGGTTCCGGTTCACCTCGAAACCGCGCGTCACTGAATTGATATTCGGCGAACGCCCGTTCACGCTCATTGAGCGGGAGATCAATCGGTTCCGTTTTGCCGCCGGCAAGTGAAGCCGCCAGAAACGCATGAGCTTCGACGATTCTTTCGTCTAGACTGCGCCCCACATGATCGGCCCATCGGACGAGGTGATATTCATGCTGAATATCGTGGTCCCAAAGCACGCGGTGTAAAAATTCTGCTCCATCGTGTAATTGAATAAAATCTTGATCGCCAACTTCAAGGTAAATATCGAGGCCACTTGCTCGAATTTCATCGGCATTACGTACGGCAATATTCGCGGGATTATCAGCTAAGAACTTGCTTGGGTCGAAAGGAGAGCCCCAGACTTCTTCAGCAAATTCTTTCGCGAGCCACCATGAGCTACGACGGTTGGGCTCTGGCCATTCGAGCACTCCCATAATCGCTGGCTCCATCGGGGCGATAGCTTTAAATCGGTCGGGAAACTTGAACCCAATTTTGAGCGAACCGTAACCGCCCATGGAAATACCAGTCATAGTTAAGTGCTCTGGATCCGACAGCACCCCAAACGTTTCACTAGCCCAACTGGGCAACTCATCGACGACAAACTGCTCCCATGTCCCGTAGTAAAAGCTTGTGGGCCCACCCGAAAAAGACGCGACAACCATGGGGGGAAGGACGCCCCGGTTAAACATGTTGGTGTAATTCTCCACCAACGAGACCAGTGTGTTCCGGTCACCTCCGCCTCCGTGTAAATGAATAAGTAAGGGTAGTGGTGGTCCGTTTTTATCGAAGTTGGGTGGTAGAAGAACCGAGACTGGAACCCTAGCGCCTCGCGATTTCGATACGACGTCGTGTAGTTCAGTAGTCGCTTTCGTGGATGTGCTGGAGTTGTCCTCGACACCAACGCATGCACTGATGAAAAAGCCTAGCGTGATAACGAGCAATACCTTTATACGATCCATTTTTCTCTCCCTTGACTACGTTCAAATATACGTCGTCGTTTGTTTGCGTGTTGGATTGGAATTAATAGACGCGTAGTCACAGCCATATTGCGATGTGATATAGACCGTTCAACAAAATATACGGCTTATATATCCTGAATATTCAAAGAGTTGTGAACTATTTATACAATATTCATTGTGATTTATAACTGGTGGTGATTCGATGGGCTGATACTTGGTTGCGGGCGTAACCCGGTCTGTCCGCAAAGAGTGCCAGCCTTATATGCTTATAACCGTTATGGATATATTATTCCCACCTATCTGCAACGGGGTAGTGGAGAGGAACAGATCCATGGAGAAATCAAATTTGATGCGCCTCAATTTCATTCGAGGCATCGCAATAATCGCCACCGTATTGGGTTTACATGGTGTGGTGCTAGCTGCGGACGACGACGAAACAATCGAGGAAATAGTGGTCGTCGGGACCCAAATCAAGGGGGCCAAGATCGCGGGCGCTCTGCCAGTCTCGGTGATTACCGCGGAGGACATTGAAGCTTTTGGTGTCGATGCTGGCGACGAGCTGCTCGAAAACATCTCCGAGAATGGGATGAACATGTTCAACGAGGCTGAAAATGCGTCGGGTGGCGTGAATGCGTCGAGGGGTGACGTGGGCGCATATAACTTAAGAAACATGGGGACGGGAAATACCTTAACCCTACTGAATGGCCGACGCCTGGTGAATTCGCCCGGATACCAGACCGAATTACTTGGGGGGGACTACGTACCTGCAACAACGGTCAACTCCAACCTAATCCCAGTGAATGGCATGGATCGTGTCGAGATCCTCCGCGACGGTGCCTCCGCCATTTACGGCGCTGACGCCGTCGCTGGCGTTGTCAATTACGTCATCGATGCGGATTACGAGGGGTATTCGCTTAAGACCAAATTCACCGGTTTCGACCATTTTGATGCGCAGGATGTCACGCTTTCGTTTAAAGCGGGTTTTAACGCGAACGACGGTGCGACCAACGTCAGCGTCTATTTTGATCGCTACAGTCGTGACCGTATCCGAGCATCGGAAGACGCTCGCTGGGGTAACTCAGATCATCGGCATTTGATACCGGAAGATTCCCTCTGGGCGGGCGACACGAGATTTCGTAATACCAGCACCAATTCGCTCTACGGTCAGTTTGATTTGGTGGACTCTAGCGAGCTCGCCGGAACCGATTACGCGGACTACGACCGGGTATTTACTGATAGCAATGGCGAATTCGAAGTGTTTCCACTGGGCGATGAGCGATGCTCCAATCGCTCAAGCCAGAATGGTCAAGTCTTCGATACTGGCTACGGCACCTGCATCGCAGAGGACGGTAACGGTGTTGAAAGATTTAACATGTGGGGCGGCACCGATCAGCGATCCGAATTGGATCGGACCAATTTCTTCGTGTTTGTTAATCACGAACTCGAGAACGGCAACGAGTCCTTTACTGAGTTTGGTTATTACACGTCGGAAAGTAATCTCACCCGCCACCCTTCGTTTGCATTCAGTTCGTCCAAGCATCGGCTAGGACCCGATCACTATTACCTCAATCAATTAGCCGTGGACGGCAATACCATTTTTGCCGGCCAAAACGTGTACATCGACAACTATCGCTATGCGGAAATACCTCGCATCGTTAACGTCGAGAAAAAGACCTATCGTATTTTGCAAGGTTTCCGCGGGTCGCTCGAGAACTGGGACTGGGAAGCTGCGTTTCTTGCGTCCAAGGCGACGTCGGATGACGTAACGAGCAACAGGTTATCCAACAATCTGATCAAGGAAGCGCTGTACGACAGCACACCGGCGGCGTACAACCCGTTTAGTGCGGGGGTCGATTCGAACATTGAACGCGCTGTAATTGATGTCTATCGGTACGGCGAAAGTGAATTGCGAATGTTTGATATCAAATTTTCAAACGGCGCGATCTTTGACCTACCGGCTGGCCCCGTCGGTATGCTGGTCGGACTCGAGACGCGGCGGGAAGAGATTAGTGATGATCGTGATCCAAGATTGGATGGGACCATTACGTACACGGATTACGAGGGCGACACCTATCCGTTAGTGGCCGATGTCTTAAATTCGAGTCCTACCGGGGACGTCGAGGGCGACCGCCGGGTGACGTCACTATTCGGTGAACTTCAGGTCCCACTCTTCGATAAGGTCAATGCGCAATTTGCGTTGCGTCACGAAGATTTTTCGGACGTGGATTCAAGCACCGTCGGGAAGATTGCCGTAGGCTGGGATGCGACGGACTGGCTGGCGCTTCGAGGATCGTTTTCGACCGCGTTCAGGGCACCCAACATCATCCAGATCAACGAAAAAATCGTGGTCAGAACAGGAACTCGTAATGACTACACCATCGTCCGGGTGCAACAGCTCACTGGCACCGATGACGGTGACGTGGACTCCCGCTATTCGATGCAACGCCAAGCCACCGGTGCGGAAAATCTGTTACCGGAGGAATCGGACAACTGGTCGGTCGGCTTTGTCCTGACGCCCGGGGATATCGGGCTCCTCGTGACCGCGGATTGGTGGTCGATCGAAAAGGAAAACACCATCGGTTTGTTCGGGCGTAACAACCATACCGTGAACGACATGGTGTTGCGGTTTGCGAATGGAACAAGTAATTGCGACACCTTTATGGGCAATCCCGCCGTGGTCCGTGAGGCGCCGGATGACGGCACCCTAGAGTTTTTCGAGGCTGCCGGTATTTGCCCTGTCGGAGAGATCAAGTATGTGGCCGACAACTATTTGAATCTTGCGACACGAACTATCGAAGGTCATGACATTGCCCTGTACTACAGCCTCGAATCTGCCATCGGCGATTTCAATGTGCGTTATGTCGGCAGCTTCATTGATTCTTTCAAGCAGGTTCCAGGTGGTGAGTTCTCGTACCTTCAAGAACAACAGGCCAGCGGAGCGATACCCGCGGACATTCCACTCGATGGATTTGGTGACTTGCTTGGTATGGACGGGAACTACGATAACAAGCACACGCTAAGACTGAGCTGGCGCAAAGGTAATTTCGCAGCAAACGTGACCGCGCTACGCAAGGGATCGTTTTACCAAAATTCGCTGACTTATAGTGATGGAACCCAGTGGATCATTCCTTCCAT
>JAKUTH010000093.1 GCA_022448085.1 Pseudomonadales bacterium
GGAAGAGTCCAAAAACCAAGACCAATGCGGAATGCCGAAGCATTCGTACGGACCTCCCGGCAAATATTATGCAAACCTCCGCCGTGCTTTGAGAGGCGTCAAAGGAGGTGACGGACAGGAGGGGTGACAACTGGTTCTCCAATGTGAACCGGCTGTGAACCAGCCGGTTATTACACTAGACACTAACTTAACAAAGGTAGCTAAGTTATTGATTTAATTGGCTCCGCCTGCTGGGCTCGAACCAGCGACCCGCTGATTAACAGTCAGCTGCTCTACCAACTGAGCTAAGGCGGAATAACGATGATTTATCGCCCCGCAATTCTAATCGCTTGATCCGGAAGTTGCGAACAGTGCTCGAAGGATTCTATTGCTTGGGCCTGGCGAAATTGATACTGGTGTGTCTCGTCGTTTTTTGGTTGTATACGCGATCGCCGCGACGGGTAGGGTTATGTCGAGAATTACGTTTGTGGAACATGATGGCACGGTACACGAAGTTGATGTGGAATCGGGCTCGTCGTTAATGAAGGCAGCGATCGACAATTTGGTGCCCGGGATTGACGCGGATTGCGGAGGCGAATGTTCCTGCGCAACCTGCCACGTTGTCTTAACAAACGACTGGTTTGAAAGGTTGGGTAGTCCGGCGGATCGGGAAGAAGAAATGCTCGACATGAATCCCGAAAGACAAAGGACATCTCGACTCGCCTGTCAGATTCCAGTTTCGGAGGAGCTTGAGGGCATAGAGGTACAGTTGCCTGAATTTCAGTTTTGAGAGACGCCACTCGCCCATAGGCGGCACGTACATATACAACTTATATAAACTGCCTAGATCCAACCTTGAGCCACTGCCGCCTCTTCGCGCACCACTTCGGGTGCTCCTAGGAGCTGACGATCAAAACCGATTCTTTTGAACCAGTAGTGCAATCCGAGGAGGTCAGTAAATCCCATTCCGCCATGCACTTCTGTGGCCTTCCGTGCTACAAACCGTCCGGTTTCGGCGAGATGCGCTTTAGCATGACAGGCCATGAGGGTAGCCTCGTCGGGTATCGCACGTATGGCGTGCGCCGCGTACCAAACTAGCGACCGGCAAGGTTCGAGATCTGCAGCCATTTCGGAACACATGTGCTTGACCGCCTGAAACGAACCAATAACGCGATTGAACTGACGCCTTTCCTTGGCGTATTCGATGGCTTGTTCCAGCATCGTACCAGCTGCACCCAGAGTATCGGCCGCTAGCATCACCCGACCCGCGTTGACCATGTCGTTTAAGTGTTTTCGATTGTTTACGGAGCCGGGAAGAATTTCGGCGGACGTTTGGTCAAGGACTATTTCGGCCACCGATCGAGTCCGGTCAATGGTTTTGAGCTTGTTACGGGTCACATCGCTAGCCTGAACTAGATAAAGTTGTGCCTCGTTGTCCGCAACGAGCAGTGTATCCGCATCCATGCCGTCTAAGACGAACATGGCTTTCCCGGTCAATGTATCGTCATCGGCGAAGATTCCATCGGTTTCGCGACGACCGATGTGCTCGCTAATACCAACGCCGATGAGTACTTCCCCGCTCGCTACACGGGGTAGCCACCTTTCTCTTTGATCTTGGGAGCCGGCGCCAAGCAATGCAACTGGCGCCATGACAGACGATGCGACAAAGGATACGGGTGCTATAACGCTGCCGAGTGCTTCGCTGATCAACGCAGCTTCCAAGAATCCCATTCCAACCCCGCCAAGTTCTTCCGGGATGAGGATGCCGGCTGCTCCTAATTCGGCGAGCCCTGCCGCAATCTTAGGAACGTGGGTAGTGCCAACTTCGGTAGCTTCTCTAACAGAATCGAGAGGGCAAGCTGATCGGAGGTAGCCGCCAATACTTTCTTGCAACATGAGCTGTTCTTCTGTGAGTGCAAAATCCATGACGCGTCCCTAGTTAAGCGGTTTCTCGAACTTAGGTTCTTTTGGTAAACCCAACGCTCGTTCGCCGATCATATTTTTCTGGATCTGAGCGGTGCCCCCGCCAATGATGAGCCCGAGATCCATCATGTAGCGCTGTTGCCATCGACCTTGATCACGGAGGTAGGGGCCGTCGTCATAAAGGATGCCAAGTTCCCCCATTGAATCGATGGCCATGGCCGCCATCTGATGGTTAAGTTCGCATCCCTGAAGCTTGATGATCCAGCGTGGAAGGCCAGGTTCTTCTTCTTTTATTTGACTGGTCAGAACGCGCATGCCGTTGAACTTCATTGCTAGCATTCGCCCTTGAAGGGATAACAAGCGGTCGCGGTAGGTCGGATTATCGATCAGGCGATTGCTATCCATTGTTTCTCGTTGCATTAGATCGACAATTTCCCGGAAACGATTTTCTGCCTGATTCGGATCCCCGAGGCCTTCCCGTTCGTGCTTAAGGGTATTGTTTGCGACAAACCAACCTTCACCACGGTTCCCAATGATCTGATGTTTGGGAACGCGGACGTCAGTGAAAAAAACTTCGTTGAATGTGGCTTCACCCGTCATGGTCACAAGCGGCCGGACTTCGATCCCCGGCGTATCCATCGAAAAAACCAAATAACTAATGCCTTGATGTTTTGGCGCGTCCGGTTCGGTTCGAACGAGACAAAAAATCATATCGGCATGTTGTGCGCCCGACGTCCAGATTTTTTGACCATTGATGACAAAGTCGTCACCGTCAACGATAGCCCTCGTCGATAGCGATGCCAGGTCGGATCCGCTGCCCGGTTCAGAATAGCCCTGGCACCAAATCATATCGCCGCGCACTGTGGGGGGGACCAGCCACTGTTTCTGGTCTTCCGTTCCGAGCTCCAGAACAGTAGGTACCAGTCGATTGTCACCGGAATGTCCTGGACGGACACCAGCGCTCGCGAATTCTTGCGCGATGATGTGTGACTTGAGTATGTCGGGCTCGCCACCAAAACCTCCATACTCCTTGGGGATAGTGCGAGCGGCATAACCGTTTTCAATCAGGAGTTTCTGCCAATCGCGCGCTTTGCCATCGCCGTTGCCTCGTCCGTATGGAGGCGGCGACTGATCTCGATTTGCGTCTAAGAATTGCCGAACTTCCATCCGGTATTGTTCGTATTCGGGGCTATACGCAAGATCCATGGTTAGCTCTCCGTTAGTGATTCCCATGCTACTACACGCAAGCTAAATTTCGATCTGCGGCGGCTGGGTGGTACACGTTATGCTGCGATTGTTTCGTGACTATGTTGGGCGTTGCGATTGATCAAAGGGTTTCTCTTCGATGTTTACGGTACGGTGTGTGATTGGCACAAGCCGATGACCGAGGCGGTCGAGTTATACGTCGCGTCAAAAGGGATTACGGTGGATGCTCCCGAGTTTGCGCGTCAATGGCGGGCCGCCTATGCGCTGGAAACCGCGCGCCGTGGATCCTCCCACCAACCATTCATTCCGCTGGCAACGATCACTCTTGAAGCACTCAAAGTACTAGCCAATGCACGCCTTTCGATGAAATTAACGGATGAAGAAGCAGAACGATTGAATGGAGTTTGGCGCCAGTTACGGCCATGGCCCGATACGGTTGAAGGCCTTTCGGCGCTACGTCTGATTGCATCTTGTGCGACTTGCTCTAACGGGAGCTACGTTGACATGGCACCGTTGGCAGAACATTTAGGCATTGCGTGGGACGCGGTTCTTGGTTCAGAAGCTTCGGGATTTTATAAACCCCACCCTCAAACGTATCTGCTCTCGGTCGAGGCACTAGCGATTAAACCCTCAGAGTGCGTCATGGTGGCCGCGCACCAGAAAGATCTCGTCCATGCTCGGTCGCATGGATTATTGACTGCATTCATTAAACGACCTGATGAATTCGGGGGTGTGGGTCTGGGAGAAGAACTTGAGCCCACAAGTGATTGGGATTTCGTGGCGTCTAGCTTATTAGAACTCGCTGAATTAGTTCGAAAGCGAGTTTGATCGGGGATGTACGATATTCATTGGGAGCGCTGACGGACCTTACCGACGATTTCGTGCATGCCCTTCCACTCAAGCCAGTTATCGCACAACGCATCTGGATAAATAGACTCGTGACTTGCCGGTCGCGCCGCTGACGTCAAGCGAAAATACGCCATGAATCGAGGATCAGGGCCCTCGACGCGAGATGCGCCGTGGGGCGTTGAGTGTAAAACGAGCACGGCGTCGCCCGGCTTGACTTGCATGAAGGTGGGTGCCGGCCAAATTCGGCCGTCGACAGTCTCGGTAGCGGTTTGTCGAAACGCATCCCGCACGGCTTCTGGATAGTGCCTTAAACCGCAGCCGTTGGGAGCTTCAAGATCGAAGCGTTCCCACTCGGGACCACCCGGTCCGAGCGGCCCTCCGGAGTCACGCTGTTTTTGAAAAAAACGTTCGATCTGGTGGTGGGCGCCAGCCAACAGGCCTAGGTTTCCACAACCCAATACAGACTGATCAGATAGCGGTATTCCCAAGAGGGCGGTGAAGTTGGAAATGGAAGTTCCATGATCAGGGTAGGATTTCATTCCGCCGTTTCTGGCGGGTTCTTGTAACCAGGCTTGCCATTCGTTCTCCGTCATAGGCGTTGAGGTATCTTGATGGATTGATGTAGCGCCGTTCCAGAGTCCATCGAGGTGTCCGTGCCAGCCTCTAAACGGGGTGTCTTCGTCCGAATAACCTGATTCGTTGATTTGGGGTCCGGGATCGGCAGGAAAATTGGTCGCAAGTTGTGCACCGGTTATTTCACGAACCGGACCGCCGAGCGCTTCTTGGATTACGCACATGAGATTGCTTTCGGGTGCGACAAGCCGCATGAGACGGGTGTCCGTGCCGGCACGCATCGATTGCAGCGTGGCTTCTTGAATACGCTCAATACCGTGAGCGTCGATGCTCGTTCCAGCGGCTCGGGCGATCATCGCCGCTGTTTGCGCTTTTGATCTCAAATTACCTAATCCGCGATTGACCAAACGTCGAGCCGCGTTTGCGGCTTCGATCGGGACGATATCGCGTAGAACAACGAACCCGTTCTCGTAAAAGGACACTTTTTGTTCAACGGAGAGCATACGCATAACTATGTATCGTCTATAGAAGATGATGCGGTGGAGAGCATAGCCGACCGCCTTTCGTTTCGTGTGCGGCCCGTCGTTTTGAAGAAAATACGTAGCACCAATCTATACCGAAGAATAAGTTAAATTAACGTACTCGTTTGTCACATTGTCGCCTTTTCTGGAGTAATCAAACATGGAACCGACGCTTGAACACATACCGTCTACTCTCCCCTTACCGTTTTCTGCGGCCGTTCGAGCTGGATCGGTTTTGTACCTTTCCGGCCAATTGGGCATCGGTGCCGGAAGTACCAAATTGGTACAAGGAGGAATTGCATCAGAAACCAGGCAGGCACTCGAGAATATCGAGGG
>JAKUTH010000094.1 GCA_022448085.1 Pseudomonadales bacterium
TCGCGTTCTCGAGGGGCAGCGAAGTGCCATCCAACGGCAGTTCGCTGATGTCGGCCCAACGCGTTGCAACGGTATTGGGACTATCGCACTGCATCGTTGCTCCGATGATGCCGGAGACCCTGGTGGTTTTAGCTTTTTGCCAGTTGGGTCCGGCTGGATGCCAGGGTCCCTTGACCTCATGGGCATTGGGGCCGAGCATTTCGGCAATTTCGCAAAAAGCTCGGCCTGGGTCTTGGGGATGGCGGTGCATGTTGACGAACGAGCTCCCCTGGTAATCCGTAACTAAACGGACACCTAGATTGTCCAATCGAACTCGCCGCGGCGCTTGATCATCGCATTGGGTGATGACCATATAACCCCCGTCCCCATCGCGCCTTGAAAGATATCGGCCTCCTGCGGTGTCCTCGTTTGGGTCGTTCGGGGCTACCACTTCGATAAATTGGTTTCCGACGGGAAAGAGGGCGTTATGGAGACCAAAGACACCTACCCCGGGATCGCGAAAACAAACTTGCAAACCGAGAATGTCGATAAGGGCCTCTTCAACAGGTTCGAGCTTCTGAGCGACGAACGCGATTTGTCGAAGGCGCAACCACATCGTTATGTCTCAACTCCATTGGCGAGGGCTTCCAGTAACTTTGGTGGTGAAAGGGGTAGGTCGGTCATCCGAATTCCGAGAGCCTGACTTACGGCGTTACCCACGGCAGCAAGGGGCGCTACGATTGGGGTTTCACCGACTCCCCGTACACCGTATGGGTGCGTCGGATTGGCAACTTCAACGATTTCACAATCAATCATGGGGACATCGGATGCGACGGGGACGCGGTAATCGAGGAAACCTGGATTGTCGAGAACACCTTCTTGGTCGTAAATGTATTCCTCGTTTAATGCCCATCCGATTCCCTGGACTGCGCCGCCTTGCATCTGACCCTCGACGTAATCGGGATGAATCGCCTTGCCCGCATCTTGAATTGCGGTGAAGCGCGTCACCGTGGGTCTACCGGTATCTCGATCGACGTGTACGTCGGCGAGGTTGACGGCAAACGACGGCCCGGGACCTTGCGCATTGAGGGAAGCGCGGCCTGAAATAGGACCTCCCGTACGTGCTGCGTTGCGTGCTATATCACGCAAGGAGATTGGTTCTGCGTCGATGTTTGCACCTAAGCTGGGACGTGCTTCGCCATCTATCCAGTCGACTTGGTTAGGCTCGATGTCCCATGTTTTAGCAACGCGAGCTTTTAGCTCGACGATGACCTGTTCGCAGGCTCTGATCACCGCGAGCCCAGTCGCAAATGTCGTGCGGCTCCCGCCCGTCGTCGCGCAATATCCGGTGCTGTCCGTATCTGCGATACGTACCCGGATTCGATCGTAATCGATGTCGAGCGTCTCCGCCGCCATTAAGGCCATGGAGGCTCGACTCCCGCCGATGTCGGGGCTTCCCTCGACGATCTTTACCATCCCGGTATCGGTGATGTGGACTTCCGCACTTGATTGGTTGCCGCCGTTAAACCAGAAGCCAACGGCGATACCGCGACCCTCGTCTTTAGTCAAAGTCTTCGCATAATGCGGGTGTTTCTTGGCGGCTTCGAGACACTCGCGTAATCCGATCGGCCCGAATGTGGGTCCATATGCGGCGCTGGATCCTTCCTTGACCGCGTTCTTCAAACGAAACTCGATGGGATCTATGCCCAGTTTTTCAGCAAGCTCGTCGATCACCGATTCCCCTGCGAACATGGCTTGTGGTGCGCCGGGTGCTCGATAAGCGGCGACGCGGGGCCGATTAACGACGACTTCATATCCTTCGATAAATACGTCTGCGACATCGTACGGTGCAAATATGCACATGGATCCCGCTCCAAGTGGACTTCCCGGGTACGCGCCCGATTCGTAAATCAATTTGGCTGACATCGCCACGATGGTCCCGTCGTTCTTCGCACCGATACGGACCGTGTTTATCGTTCCGGACGCTGGTCCGGTGGCGCGAAAAACTTCTTCGCGTGACATCACCATCTTGACCGGACGCTGACATTTTTCCGAGAGTTTGACGGCAAGTGGTTCGAGATAAATAGTGGTCTTGCCTCCGAATCCGCCCCCAATCTCAGCGGCAATGACGCGAATATCCCCAAGGTCTTTGCCTAACGCCAGGGCCGTCATACTGCGCACGTCAAAATGTCCTTGGGACGAACACCAGACGGTTGCTTGGCCATCTTCCGTTGCATTGCCCACGCATGCGTGGGGTTCGATATACCCCTGATGAACCATCGGCGTCACGAACGTGCGTTCGACGATCACGTCGGCTTCGACAAAACGCGCGTCGACATCTCCTCGGCTCGTTTGGGTACGCTGTACGACGTTGGACGGCGTTGTCGGAGTCTCTTCCAGTCCTGAGGTGAACATGTTTTCGTGCAATATCGGTGCGTCGGCTTCCATTGCGCGTAAGACGTCGGTTACGGACTCAAGTTCCTCGTAATCGACCTCGATCGCTGCCAGCGCTTGGTCGGCCACCTGTTGCGAAATAGCGGCGACCGCGGCGATTGCATGGCCGTGATAAAGCACCTTATCGCTCGCGAGAATATTGTCGTTAAACCATTTTCGACGGACGCTAAATTCAGATCGATCCGGAAAATCTGCCGCCGTGATAACACTTAGGACACCGGGGAGTGTTTCTGCTTTTGACGTATCAATGGATTTAATACGTGCATGAGCGTGCGAGCTACGGGCTACTTTACCGACGACCATGCCTGGCATGTTTTCGTCGGCACCAAAATTGGCGCGTCCCGTGACTTTTTCCACCCCGTCGGGCCGAATGGGCCGAGAACCGATGTGTTTTAGTTCCTTCGGTGCGCTCACGGGCAACTCCTTATCCATTTATTTCGTCGGTATCTGATGCGGTAGCCTTGTCTTTTATCTTATCGTGCCGCGATATTAAGCACGAACGTTCTTCGTTTTCAGTTCCCAGAAGTTATGGACTATCGCCTCGATCCGAATGCTGGCTGAGACGAGCGCGAGCGAATGACTCGGCACTGTGTAAGGGAAGCTCTGCGAGTAAAACCTTGACGAGATCGGCGAGGGATTGACGTTCTAATCGCGACAGGTCGCGGGAATCTGCAGAAGGCGCGAGCCGAATGAGCGCATCCATCGCGAAACCAACACAGAATATATTCTTGTCAGTTTCAACAACGTCTGATAACGCGATTATTGTCGAATCTAGTGTTGCATCGCTGATGCTATCGGGATGAGAGCAAAGAACCACCGCCGACCAGAGAGCATTTTCGCGAACGGCGGAACGAACGGGTTCGAATCTCTCGATCCCGTAATTAATACCGATGCCCTCGCAGATATCGCATTCATCCGTTGGACGTACAAACTTGATACTTCGACTTTGCGCTCGATCCATGCCTAGTCTATTGACTTCATGCTTTAGACTTTGGATCAGTGCATCGAGGCATCGTGATATAAATTTCCCGCCCAAGTCGGATGCCGCCGATCGTCGGCCTAGGCAACCGAGCGCACCAGCAGCGACCGATCGTACGTAAATGGATGGATCTGCGAGTAGAACCTCGATGAGTGTATCGAGCACGTCCTGGTTCAAATGACCTGCATCCCCTAGACCAAATGCACCGGCTTTTCGTATCCATTTAACGTCCGACTTGGTTGCCTCCAGGAACGTAGGTGTCGCCGTATCGCCCAAAGCCACGAGCCCGTGCGTCGCGGCTCGTCGTACACTTTCTCGATCACTGTAGAGAGCCTCCACGAAGATTCCGAGAGTCTCGGTTTGATCAGGCATTTCGGCGAGTCGATACGCTGCGCCCATGCGTTGAGGTTCGGCCGACTCATTCAACAAGTGCAACTGTTTACGTAGTTGATCGAGTTCTCCGGAAGGGTTGTCGCCTGAAAAGGGTACCGAATCGTGATGGTAGGCAGGCGTTTCCCCGCTTCGAATCCAGTGATAGTGATGACTCCAAATGGTCGTTACGTTTGAATCGATCTTGGAAAGATCGGAGCTTGTAAGGGCATCAATTGGGGGCTCGTCCCAACGCATTTGTTTTTGTTCAATGCGGATATCGCCTTCGTTCGGATCGGTGGTGCGAAAGAGCCAAAAACGCCACATGAATCGAGGTCTTTCTTTCCAAGTGGTCCAGTCGTCCCGGCGGTGGTTGCCGCGGTGGAAAAGGTTGTGCGAATACAGAACCACACTACCCGCACGGAGTGGAGAAGCTTCAAAGGTTTCAACCAGCGGCCACCCTGTGTTGGTGATGGCGTCTCTCATACGAACGTCGTGGTCGGTGCGGCGATGAACGATGTCTTTGGGGTCGTAGAACGATTTCGGGCCGCTAATCGGGATACGTTCCATCCCGTTTAATTGGTAGCCAAAATCGAGATGATCGGCGCCCGCGAAATTTTCGTGGTTCTCTTCGTGATTGAATGTCCAGTATTGCGAATAGGGGACAATCGCCGTTGGTCCCATGTCTTCTAGGACATCTTGGGGGTAATACAGAAGTTCGACTTGAACGGCATGGTGGTGGCGTTGTTTTCTCCCGTTATATGGGCCGTTGTCATCTTTGTGCCAATGTTGGTCGTTCGAACCACTAGGAAAAGGCGCATTGTGGGTGTAGGGCACGATGGCCCAGTGTTGACCTAACAAAAGATTACATGTGGTTACCACACCGGGCGAGTTGATGACGTCGAGCATCTCGGGGATTTGATTCGCGGTCACCATTTTTTTCGCCCTAAAGAGTTCTTTTTCTTTGGTGTAGATGATGCTGTGGATGTCGGCGGAAATGCCGAGCTGTTCGGGCGTTAATATCACCAGTCCGCGACTGACGAAGTCTCGGATTATTTGGTCGTCGTCAAGACTCGACGTGTTACTTACAGAATCCATGATCATTCGGAAGTAAGCTTCCTAGAAATTAATTTATTGCGCGAGTCACGCGTGCCGTCCGGTTTTTTAATAACAGTCCGCGGCAATCGCTTTGAGCAATTTCTTCACGGAGGGCACGTATTCC
Source organism: Pseudomonadales bacterium (assembly GCA_022448085.1). Taxonomy (GTDB): domain Bacteria; phylum Pseudomonadota; class Gammaproteobacteria; order Pseudomonadales; family Azotimanducaceae; genus UBA11889. Next base: position 5,004 of record JAKUTH010000094.1, read on the forward strand.
AAGATTGGGAAGAATCGATCTCATCCCATTTGACCATTTACTCGCCCAGCACATCCCCATCGTTTCGAAGAATGGATCCGAGGTGTGCTTCGAGGGGGCAACAAAAACGAGATTACGCTATTCGCTTAATAGCTGCTCTTTGAGCCAATTGAGCAATTCAGGTTGTAAGGTCGGGTTGCTCGAAAACATGGGCAAGCCATGTTCCGGGCCACCAAGAATTCTTAAGACCGAACTTGGATTAGCGGAACCGTTCAACATCGACTCAAGTGCACCGGCAACGCCGGGTGTTATGGGGTCTTGTTTGGTGGC
>JAKUTH010000095.1 GCA_022448085.1 Pseudomonadales bacterium
ATGTAGCGGAGTCCAAGCTTCAGTGGTCGCGGCGGTTACGTCAGCACCAGCTTCCAAGAGCAAGTCGATGGCTTGATGTTGCGCGTTGGTACCTGGAACCGGAGGTATCGCGACGTCTCCAGTCGCCGATCGGCACGCTAAGCCGAGTAAAGTATCGTCTGTTGCGGTTCTATAGGTAACAACTTCTGGCGACGCTTCTAGGATTTCGAGCAGGCGAGCATTATCGCCGGCTCGAGAAGCATCGCACGCCATTTCCAGAACCCGTTGTTCATCGACCGACATTGTCAGCGCGCCTCTACAAACGTTACCAGATTTCCGGCGGGATCTTTGATGTCGAAAGTCGTTGCGCCGTATACGAATTCACCGAGTTCCACGTAAAAAGTGCCATTAACGTCCATCGCCTTCATATTACGTTAAGGGATGAGAAAGCCTAGGTACGAGTTACGCCTCTCGCCGAGACCTGTCATGGCTCTTGAGATTGGTTCACATCCGAAACCTACTCAAATTGCAGACGCGCTAGTTTATGTAGATCACTAGGGACATGGTCTGCTAGGTTCGCCCTGAAGGCTCTTGAGGTTTGTTCAGGCTTTTAGGCCCTTCAGAGTAGAAATCAGCAGACTTTTTGGCCATCCACGGGTGTGGTGAGGCACCGGCGGGCGTAGAGGCGATGTGTGTCCCTTACCGGATCTAGAGTAGGTAACGCGCCTGCGGAAAACGCTCGCAGCGTGCGAGAACGAATCTTAAGCGACCCGACGCGCCCGACATATCATTTCGTGATACCAGAGGGCGGTTCGCGCATGGCATCAAGCTGTCGCGGACGATGGACTGGGCAAAGAACTAGTTAGAGGAACGCACGTCTCCGACAAGCTCCTTTTCTGGGATGGGCAGGGTATTACTATCATCCGGATCCCTTAGCGTTCGTTCGAAGCTTGCAAGATAGATTTCCTCGGGGCGGGTGTATTCGGTAGAGTTCGGCGTCAATAACTGAGGAGAACGCGCATGGCATACGAAATCGTGTACTGGCCCGGCTTCACCGGTCGCGCGGAGCCCGCCATCCTGCTACTCGAAGACGTGGGTGAGCCCTATACGATCGACACCGACGTCCAGGCAAGGATAGAAGCTCTCGGCCAAACAGAGCCGGTTTTTGCATGTCCGCTGCTCATCGACGGGGAGACCGTCGTCTCGCAGACGAGCGTCATCGTAGAATACCTCGCCGGCAAACACGGGTGTGACGTGGCGCCTGCTGACGCCATCGGCGCCGCCCAGTTCGGCTACAACCTTGCAGACATCTGGCGGGAGATCTACGAAGGTCGCCGGGACGGTAGCGCGGATTTCCTGACCGACCGTTTCCCGCGCTGGCTCGACGTCATCGAACACAGCTTCGGGGGCGATCAGGCGTGGTTTTTTAGCGACGATGCGCCAACGTGGGTCGACTACCTCGTACTCAATATCGTGACCCTAGCCACGTACTGCTGGGGCGAACCCGCAGTCCAAATGATGCGCCGCCGGTCAAAGTTCAACGCGTGGACCGAGCGCATGATGGAGCGCCCGCGCCTCAAAGCTTATTTTGAGAACGAGGCTAGTCTGCCGGTCGCCTACGAAGAGGTTCGCGCTACCGCCTCATCCTAACGTGCCCTTAAAGGTGGGGATGGGTATGGGCTGGCGTAGAACAGCGTGAAAGCGGGGCGTCCTGTTTTTACTCGGCACGGTTCAGGTATCTTTAGCAATGACCTCCCCCGCTCCCACAATTTGACGCTCTCACAAAGATTTTGGAGCATCAAATTAGTGTGGTTATTTCAGCCTTCTTTCTTCGGCTCTTTCCGAGATTCCATCCGAAAACGGAGGAGCTTCTGGTCGAAGTCGACTCTCGAAGTCGAAGCAGATGCTTTGGTTTATGTAGCTGTTAGGGGCAAGTTCTCATAGGTATCCCCGGAAGGCTGGTGAGGTTTGTTCAAGCGGTAGAGGCTTCAGAGTAGACAAAGCAGTAGACTTTTTTATGCCGTTGACGATGAACTAGTTGGCTGCAATGTTGTAGCGAAAGGATTTAACTATGCGAATTCAGGTGAACAACTGTCGTTTGTACGTGGATGTTGTGGGATCCGGTCTTACAGCGGAGGGTCCGAAGATGGTCGAACGACCGGTTGTTTTTGTGTTGCACGGTGGTCCTGGCGCGGACCATTCGACGATGAAGCCCGATTTCAATCCCTTAGCCGAAGTCGCTCAGCTCGTTTACTACGATCATCGTGGACAAGGCCGCAGTGATCCAGACAAATCGGACAACTGGCATCTTGATCAATGGGCCGACGACCTGCGTGGGTTAATTGATACGTTGGGCATTGAAACACCCATTGTGTTGGGACTTTCTTTTGGCGGGTTTGTGGCTCAGAACTACGCTGTTCGACACCCCGACCGGCTGCACAAATTAATATTAGCCAGTACCGTCGCACGTATGGTTCCACAACGCGTCTTTGAGGCGTTTGGACAGTTCGGTGGGGACAGTGCGCGTATTGCAGCAGAGGATTTCTGGAATGGTCCCAGTACGGAGAATACCGCTGTCTATATGCGAGAGTGTCTACCTTTATATACCCGTACTGAACGTGACAGTGACGCAGAACAAAGATCTATATGGACACAAGCCGTCATCGAACACTTTTCAAAGCCTGGCGGCGAGAACTGGACTTTCGACTATCGGGAAAAACTTGCGGCCATCGCATGTCCTACTCTCGTGACGGCGGGTGAGATTGATCCGATCACACCGATTGCAATGGTAAAAGAGATGGCCTCATGCATTCCCGACGCCATGAGACAACTTGAGGTTTTTGCCGACTGTGGTCACGGTGTACATCGAGATGATCCGCGCGCGTTTGAGGTGATGAAGAAGTTTATAACAGGTACTCAAGATCAAACGCTGAGCTCGTAACGATGAGACGATACCGATAAGCGCCAAGAACGCGCAAAGCGTAAGCCGTACAATACCGCCGTCGCTTTAACCATGATAAAAACTATTCCTTACAGAAGGAGATTGATACGAACACGTTGACAGATCAGCAAGCGGCCGTGGACGCCGTACCCCTAGAGGAAATCGACGTGAGTCGGCCTGAGCTTTTTCAGAACGATGCGTGGCGCCCGTGGTTTGCGCGGCTGAGGAGCGAGGCACCCGTGCATTATCTCGCCGACAGCGTCAACGGGCCTTTCTGGTCCGTTACCAACCACCGACTAATCAAGGACGTCGATACCAACCACGAGGTATTTTCCTCCGAGGCTGGTGGCATTGCGATTGTGGAACTCGACGAGGTCAACACAGAGGAAATGGAAAGCGAAAGCTTCATTGGACTCGATCCACCTCGACACAGCCCGCAGCGCCAAAGTGTCGCACCGGCGGTGTCACCGCAGAACCTTGTTCAGCTTGAACCGCTCATTCGTGAGCGCGCGATCGATATTCTCGAGAACTTGCCGATTGGCGAGACATTCAACTGGGTGCAGGAAGTGTCCATTGAGTTGACTGGTCGGATGCTGGCCACGTTGTTCGATTTTCCGTACGAGGAGCGTCACAAGCTCATTCACTGGTCGGATATTGCCACCGCGGTTCCGCAGGTTACTGGTGACGACACCATCGATATGACAAAACGGTATGAAGAGCTTATGCAAGCCGCGGGCGCGTTCTATCAACTATGGGGGGAGCGTGCTGCCGCGCCACCAAAGTTTGATCTCATTTCCATGCTTGCTCATGGAGAAGCTACACGGACCATGAACGAAGACCCGGGGCTCTTCCTAGGCACCTTGATGCTTTTGATCGTCGGTGGAAACGACACGACACGAAATAGCATTAGCGGCGGTGTCATCGCCTTGAACGAGCATCCGGATGAGTACAATAAACTGCGCGACAACCCGAAACTCATCCCCAACATGGTGTCTGAAATCATTCGATGGCAGACACCAGTAATACATATGCGCAGGACTGCCCTTCGAGATTTCGAGCTTGGCGGTCAGCACATTCAAGAAGGTGACAAGGTCGTTATGTGGTACTTGTCCGGTAATCGCGACGAGAACGTATTCGAAAATGCTGACGAACTGATAATCGACCGACCCAACGCACGAGCCCATGTTGCCTTCGGTTTCGGCATCCACCGATGCATGGGAAATCGCCTGGCAGAGTTACAGCTCCGCGTGTTGTGGGAGGAGATCGTGAAACGATTCCACACTATCGAAGTGGTAGACGAGGTCACGCGCCTCCCCAACAACTTCATTCGCGGGATCAAAGATGTACCGGTGCGGTTGCAGCCGATTTAGTATCGGATTAGGGACATTCTAGAGTCGAAAGCGAGCATCCGCGTTAGATCCAAGTATGAACACTGATGAGGCAAGATCAGCATCGAAAGATGAAAAGATTTCTTAGGTGGAAAATTAAGATAGGCGTTGGCGTCTTTAACTCGATTCGATCGTACGGGCGGGCATCTACATTGGCGGACTTTATTAAATGGCGAGTCAACTTATCTATCAAACTCCACAACTGGCTATACGATGATGAGCCAATCCCGCTGATTGCATAAAGAACCGATAGCCCAAGGTGGTAATTAACTTCGTTTCGAACCACTACCTTCGCCTCTCGCTGCAAACCGTCACGATACTTGAGATTGGTTCACGGCTGATCTATACCAGGGTGTCACTTACAAAAACTAGTTGGTTATCGGAACGTCTGTCCGCAAGAACTTAAAAATGCACCAAGTCGCAAAAGCACATAGCAGATGCCATATGCCGTGCATCTGAACCAATGAGTCTGGATCACACCAAGGGTCTCCGGGACGCCCTCTAAGCCAGATAACAAAAGCTAAGACAAAGGCAGTCGTGCCTAAGAAGAACCATGGCGAATAAACGCGCTTACGTTGAGGGCTCTTGGACGACAATAAAGCTGGCAGCCAAAACAACAAAACCCACCAATATCTCTCAGGCTGTTCCAGCATTTCAGAGGGCATGATGCCAAAGATCGCGGCGACTACGAAGCCAACAATTCCTGAGAGCCATCTAAAGCCTGGAGACCAAAATCTATAAAGGCTTTCGGAAATTGCCCATAGAGCGATAGATAAACTCCAGAGGTCTAGATGAACGCCTAACCCTCGGCCAAAAACCCAGCGTCCAATAGCATAAATCACGACGATGACTGCATAAGTGACTACGACCCGCTGCGACGACCAACGACCCATTTCGCCAACGTTTATTAACCAAGGCAAAAGGATGTACATGATCATACCTAAGTTGTCTGTCCATCCGCCCCAGTAAGTGTGG
>JAKUTH010000096.1 GCA_022448085.1 Pseudomonadales bacterium
TTCAGGCGGCACGAACGTCAAAGATCTTCCCGGGATTCAAAATTCCATTGGGATCGAGGGCCGATTTAAGCGAGCGCATCAGGCGGACCTCTTCATCCGTTCGCGAAAGATCCAAATACCGTTTTTTCTCTAGCCCCACGCCGTGTTCAGCGGACACCGACCCACGGATCGATCGCAGCGGCTCATAGACACAGCAATTTACCTCGTGGTGCGCTTCGCTATCGGTTCCCGCCGAAATCGCAAAGTGAATGTTGCCATCCCCGATATGACCGAACGTAAAATTTTGGTAATCCCCAAATGACGCGGCTAGACGACGGTTCACCTCGTCGACGTATTCCTGCATTTTCGAGATACGCATACTGACGTCATAAATAAAAACCGGCTCGAACCGATTGACCTGCTCAACGTCATCGCGCATGGCCCAAAGCTCGCGACGCTGCGCTTCGTTCTCGGCCAATACCGCGTCCCGAACCAACCCCGCTTCAAATACCTCCGCAAGCGCCGATTCCAAGCGGGCGCGGTCCGTTTCCGAATCACCGCCCATCGCTTCGATTAACACGTAATAGGGGTACGTTTGGTCAAGTGGCGGCTTCTGTTGCGCGGGTTCCGTCGTCACTAAACAATAAAACTCGTTCCACATCACCTCGAATGCCGACAGCGTTCCGCCGAGTTTTCCATCCATCACTTTCAGCAATTCTGGTAACTGCTCGAATCGATCGACGGCGACAAGCAGTGTTTCCTGGCTGCGCGGCTGTTCGCGTAATCTAAGTACAGCCCGTGTAACGACTCCAAGACTCCCCTCGGTGCCGATAAAGAGTTGTTTTAGGTCGTATCCAGCATTGTTTTTGATCATCTCGTTCATTGACGAAACCACCGTACCGTCGGCGAGTACCGCCTCCAAACCAAGTACCATGTCCCGTGTCATGCCGTAGCGCAGCACTCGGTTGCCACCTGCATTGGTTGCGATATTTCCCCCTATTGTGGAACTACCGCGCGCGCCAATATCCAATGGGTACATGAGACCCGAATTCTCCGCGACTTCCTGAACCGTCTGCAGAACGACGCCACTTTCTACGGTGATGGTCCGATCAACGACGTTGATTTCCTCAACCTGATTCATTCTTTCCAACGACAGCGCAACATCCTCGGTTTCCGTAATTGCACTTTCAACCAGTCCTGTGAGACCTCCATGGGGAACGACCGATTGACCCATATCGTTGCAAATTCGCAGGATCTCGCTGACTTCTTCGGTGTTTCTAGGTCGCACGATTGCGGTCGCGTTAATACCATCACTGCGCCAAATCCCGCTTGCCCTAGAATGAACATCATCTCCCGTGAGCACGCCGCCAGGCCCCGCAATGTTTTCCAACTGCGCTAGCAGATCGCCCATACCGTCTCGTCCCCACGCCAGTTCACTTCGCGCAACACTCTACTACAGTCCAAGGCGTTGTCTCTTGTGCGCATCTTTCAGCCACCGGCCAACCCGAGCTAGTTGCGATCTTTGTGATCGGCAGCCGCCTATTTCTTGACGGCCGTCGGCTATTGGTGCCCTCTAGCGTGTTGTTTGCTCCTTGTCGACGGCGCTCGCGGTCCGAAAAACTATCGAGCGCCGTGCTGACTGTGATCGGCGGTATGCCGTCGACGCCGTCTCAGCCGCACTGGTCAAAGAATGTCTCTGAACCCACCCAATATTCGCAGCTTGCAAACGGTTCAAAGCAGGCTTAATTTCGCGTTAATGCCGCGATGGAAGTGCAGTTCATGCCAACCTACGCCAACAGAAAATCGATCGTAAATCGACGTTTTCTACCCGCGCGAGGCGCTGTAGCGCCCGGCTCTACTCCAATTCGGCGTAGCGTGAATTGGTTGAGCGTCTGGGCCGTAGGGGCTTTGCTTATCGGTTGCGGCGGTGGAGGTGGCGGCGGTAGTAGCGCTCCCTCCTCCCAGAATACTGTTGCGCCGACCATTACCCCATTAATTCAAGCTCAACCGACCGAGAGCGAACTCAACGCGGCGTCGCGGTTTGCATCGCGAGCATCGCTCGGCATGAACTACGATCAAATTCGCGCCCTCTCCATCAAGGGGCACGATTCCTGGCTGGAAGAGCAGTTTGCCGTGCCCGTCGAATACCACGACGAGATGGTCGCCGATTTAATTCAACGGGCCGAGGACGGCGAATTCGACGAAGCAACGAATGCCGATAACCTGCCGTTTGTATTTCGTCGCTACGTCTGGTGGCACCGGGCGTTCAGTTCCGACGACGTTCTTCGGCAACGGATCGCATTTGCGCTCAGCGAGATTTTAGTCGTCTCCGAGGTCGGCGGACTGGGCGATACCGAGCGGGCATTACCTAATTTCTACGACGTCTTGCTCGCCCGTGCCTTTGGTAACTATCGAAGCTTATTGCGCGCAGTCACCCTGCACCCTTCGATGGGTTTCTATCTTAGTCATGTCAACAACAGCAAAGCCGATCCGGACAACAACATCTACCCTGATGAAAACTTCGCCCGGGAAAATATGCAGCTTTTTTCCATTGGGCTTTATCAAATGAATCCCGACGGTTCGTATAAATACGATGCCAACGGCGACCCTATCCCAACCTATACGGATGATGATATCCGCGAATTTGCCAAGGTCTTCACGGGGCTCAGTTGGGGCGGAGCGAATGCGCGATTCGGCCGGCGCTGGGCCAATTACCTTGTGCCAATGGAAATGTTCGACGAATACCATGAGCAAGGAACAAAAAAATTATTGAACGGTTTCGAGATTCCGGCGGGGCAAACCGGTATGGAGGACATTGAAGACGCCATCGATAATGTCTTCAACCACTCCAACGTGGGGCCGTTTATCGGCCGACAACTCATCCAGCGCCTAGTGACCTCAAACCCGTCACCGGAGTATGTAGGGCGCGTTGCCGAGGCGTTTGCCGATAATGGATTGGGGGTACGCGGCGACATGAAGGCCGTTATCCGCGCTGTGCTCTTGGACCCCGAGGCCACGGCAGACCCGGGGACGTATACTCAATTCGGGAAATTACGCGAACCCATATTGCGCATTGTCAATATCGGACGTCAATTCCATATCCAGAGCACGAGTGACTATTTTTTTCATGGCGGCTATTGGATTCAAGACCAATTAAAACAACATCCTCTTGCTTCGCCGAGCGTTTTCAATTTCTTCCTGCCATCGCACATGCCCAACGGCGAAATCGCCGAAGCCAATCTAGTCGCTCCGGAGTTTCAGATCACGACCAATACCACCGTGATCGCGGTCTCCAATCTTGCACAACACCTGATATGGGCGGACGAAATCGGTGGTGTTCAATCACCGCCTTTCGGCGAGATGTCTCTTAACTTGCACGAATACAGTGTGCTCGCCTCAGATGTTCAAGGTCTGATTGATCGGCTCGACATGGTCCTGACCTACGGCACGCTGAGTGAGGCAACTCGAAACTCGATCGGCGCTACACTCGTCACCATCGCAGATCCTATGGAGCGCGCGAAGTGGGCTATTTATCTCTTCCTTATCTCTCCTGACTTTGCGGTGATGCTCTGATGGTCAGTCGTCGTTCCTTTCTTGGTCACAGCTGCTCGCTCGGGGTGGCAGCCACAACGCTTACGTCGTCCATGGCCACCCTAGGTTTTGCGCGCCAGGCGGCGGCGCAACAATCTTTTTCTGATTACAAGGCCTTGGTGTGCGTTTGCCTAAATGGAGGTAACGATTCGTACAATATGCTGGTCCCTGTCGATTCCGACCAGCACACCGAGTACGAGTCCATCCGTACTGACTTAGCGTTAGAACAGTCATCCCTGCTCACACTACCGGGGGCGTCGAATGACGGTCGTTCATACGGATTGCACCCGAACATGTCCGAAACCTTTGATCTCTATGGCGACAGTGACATTGCTTTTATCGCCAACGTCGGCACGTTGATCGATTACGTCGATGCTGCCGCTGTCGAAGCGGGTGCCCGCGTCCCCCTTGGGATTGGCTCGCATAATGACCAAATTGCTCAGTGGCAAACGGCGCGGCCCGACAAGCGCGTGCCCGAGGGCTGGGGTGGACGGCTCGCGGATCTCATGCAAGGGGTGAATGCTGACAATGGCATTTCCATGAATATCTCACTTGCCGGGACCAACGCTTTTCAGACCGGCAAACGTACGAACGAATACGCCATTAATCGGGATGGTGACGGCGCAATCCGGATCTGGGGTTACGAGGGGGCATGGAAGAAAACCGTCATTGACCGAATGTTCGAGGCGGAACACGACCATCCATTTCGGCGGGAGTATAGGCGCCGTCTAGTCGGCGCCATCGATACCGGCGAGCGCTTTGTCGAAGCCATTCGGAACGGAACACCGATTGATACGGCCTTCTCCGACGGCCGTTTCTCCGCCGGCTTGCGACAGATTGCGCGGGTTATTGCGGCACGAGAGCACCTTGGGGCTAGTCGACAGACCTTCTTTATCAACATATGGGGTTGGGACCACCACGATGAAGTTCTCGACAACCACGTCAGAATGCTCCCGGAGATTAGCCTCGGGCTTGCTGAATTCAAATCGGCGTTAATTGCGCTCGGTGTGTTCGATCAAGTGTCAACGTTCACGATTTCGGACTTCGGTCGAACGCTAACCACCAACGGCAAGGGCTCCGACCATGGTTGGGGCGGGCACCAAATGGTGATGGGGGGTGCGGTACGGGGCGGCCAAATTTATGGCGATTACCCAACGCTGTCCGCATCCAGTCCACTCGACGTCGGTCGTGGCGTTTACGTCCCAACCACGGCCGTCGACCAATATTTCGCGGAACTTGCGCTTTGGTTCGGTGTAAGCCAAACGGATCTCCCTCTGGTACTGCCCAACGTGCGGCGTTTCTATTCTGCATCGGATACTTCGCCACCACTCGGTTTTCTAGCCTAAAGGCCCATAGAATTTCTCTCTCGGCCTGCCTATCGTGCCGTCGCACCGACTTTTCGGTCTACCAAAAGCTGGCATAGTTAGGGTCACATCGTGACGATGACCTCGGACGAAATGGATCGTACGCTTTACAACCTATTGCTTACCCTAACCATCATTGGCGGAACCGTGGTTTACGCCGTCGACGGGGATGGAGACGGCATTGACGACCCCGCTGACAACTGCGTCACCGTCGCCAATACCAATCAACTGGACACCGATGCTGACGGTTTCGGCGATACCTGTGACGTGGATGATGACGACGACGACGTCTCGGATGAACAGGAAGCCAACGACGGTACCGATCAGTTAAATCA
>JAKUTH010000097.1 GCA_022448085.1 Pseudomonadales bacterium
ATGCGGGCCCAACTCGAATACTTTCATAGCGAAGTTACCCAGAAAAAGTACCGGGCGGTGGGGACGATGAAGAGAATGGACAAGGAACACGCTTGGTTTCGGCATTACCTTGAAGAAGGCCCACACATCCAGTTGATGAAATTCCTCCTCGAGGACAGCATTAGTCCCGATAACGTGAGTTGGATCGCGAAACCCGAAGGCGTTACACGGACGCTGCCACATTTTGATGCGCTGGGTAGTTATCGAAGGTCATCATTGGGGATCTCGCTTTGGATTGCGTTGGATCGAATCGACAGATGCAACGGTTGTACGCATTACGAAAAGGGTTCGCACAAGCGAGAATTTGAATATGTATACCCGCTTCGCGACTACGACGAGGACAATACGAACGTCTTCCGGCTCGAAGTGGATCCCGGTGATGCAGTAATGCACAGCACGAGGACGGTACATTGGAGTATCGACCCACTCGACGATCGGGAAAGAAATGCGATGGTGTTTGCCTACTGGGCCGGATCATCGGACATCGATCCTGTGCGCGCCGAAAAATCGAATTCGGCGTACAAAGACGGGACCACCGTCCTCTAGAGCCCCCCAAACGGAATTTGAGTGCATCTTGGACGCTCGCAGTTGATATGAGGAAGTAGAGCTTTGTCAGTTCGGGACGATCAACGCGCTAACGCGATTTCTGTTTGGGGCCCAGCAAAGCTTCCCTCGGACACGGAGGCACGGGATCCGGACGGCCGAGGCTTTACCGCCGTATTTCGCATTTTCTTGCGAACGTGGCCCTACTTACGTCCCATGTTGATCGGATACTGGCGTGACCGAACGGTCCTCTCTGCGTGGTTTTGGCAGTCTGTTGGAAGCCCTGATTGGAGCTACCGTTACGTCCCATTTGTCGTAACGCTGCTCGCTTTGTTGGGTCCCTTCGCCGGTTGGCTACCTTTTGGTATCGATTGGCGATTCGATTTGCTGGTATACGGCACACTCGGCATGGCGCTGCTTGCGTGGTTGCTCAATTTCTCAAACGGTCGTTTATTTGCCGGGGCTGCGGTCGCCGCCGTGTTGGTTGGAACGTCCGCGATGCTGTTTGCGATTTTTGTGGTCGACGGTTGGGAGGACGACATACAGGTTGGGGCGGTCTGTTTCGCGTGCCTCTCCATGTGGTTGTTTCAGTACCGTATCGAGGGCGGACGGCTCCAGATTCGACTGCGTCTAGGCTGCCATCTGGTCTACTACTACGTAATGGTGTGGGTTTCTACCCTAGTCGGAATCGTGACCGGGTTATTCACGATTGATCTTCTGAATCAATCTATTCTGCAAGCGGAACCTTTGACTCCGTTTTTAGCAGAGTTCGTGAATCGACCGGAACTCGCTTCGGGAACCGTTGAAACGTTGAGTAACGCTGAGCGGCAGGACCTCCAATGGATCTATATCGTGTTCCTGGTAGGTATGGGAGTCATTACGTTTCCATTCACGCTCGCCTTGCCCTATTACAACGTATGGATCATGCAACGGATCAACCAGGATCTTCGCCTCGCACTGGTCGAACGTTGGCATCAGTTATCGCTCCGTTATCACAGCGATCATCGAGTCGGCGATTCGGTTTACCGCATTTATCAGGACTCGGCGCAAGTGACAGCGATTATAGGAATGGTTGTGTCAGTTTCGACCCAAGTCACCCAATATGCGATGACCATCTTTTTCGTCGCCGCACTGGACCCGATCCTTGGGCTTATGGGAGCCACCATTGCAGTGATGGCCGTCGCTTGGGCGGCGTGGTTTTCGCCACGGGTTCGAACGCGTTCGCTGCGTGCTCGGGAAACCAATTCTGATCTAACCTCGCGCGTTCAAGAAGTACTTGGTGCCATTAGTGTGGTGAAAGCCTACGGGCGGGAGCATTCCGAGCAGGTACGGTTTGAAGCCGATAGCGTGAAAGCATTTAACGCGGCTCATAGAGTGCGGTCGCTGGTCGCCGTTGTCGGCATTGTCATGTTTACGTTGGCGGCTTCGATCCTGTTGGGCGGTGAATTCCTGATGGCTCTTTGGGCGAGTGACAGCCGGGAAACGTTTGCCGCGGTGCTCATCGGCTTGGTCGGCTTGAGCTTTGTGCGTTGGAATCTGAGTGCGTTTCAGTGGGCACAAGGTGAGCTGTTCACGTCGAGTGGTCAGGTGCGTGGGCTAGTGCGCGATTGGACTTCGGCCCAAGACATGGCAATGGGACTTGATCGAGTCTTTGAGATTCTGGATATCGAGCCCGATGTTAAGAACGCACCCGATGCGATCCCCATGCCTCACTTTCAAGGAGAAATACGATTCGACAACGTTAGTTTTGGGTACGATCCTGACCGCCCGGTCCTGCGCGGAATAAATTTCAGTGCCTCGATTGGCACGATCACAGCCCTTGTTGGCCCAACGGGTTGTGGCAAAAGTACGTTAGTAAGCATGATCACCAGGTTGTTCGATCCCGATTCCGGCACGGTGTTGATGGACGGCAACGATGTACGGCGTTTCGATATCGAGAGTTTGCGGTCTAATGTATCGATAGCGCTTCAGGAGAACGTGCTATTTGGCATGAGCGTGCGAGACAACATTCGCTATGTTGCACCCGATGCCAATGACGATGACGTGATGAAGGCGGCGCAAGTTGCCTGTGCGGAAGATTACATCGCGAGTCTGCCCGAAGGGCTTGACACGATGCTCGGCGATCGGGGAGGGCGGTTGTCTACGGGTCAGCGCCAACGTTTGTCCATTGCCCGAGCGCTGGCGAAGAATGCGCCGGTCCTAATTTTGGATGAACCGACCGCTGCCCTTGATGCGGAGACCGAACATAAGGTATTCGAACGGCTAGCTCGCTGGGGCGAAGACCGCGTTATCTTCTTGATCACCCATCGTATCTCCACCATCCAACAAGCGGACCAGATTCTCTACCTCGATCAAGGCCAGATACTGGAGGCCGGATATCACCAGGACCTCATGAATCTTGAAGCGGGTCGTTACCGTCGTTTTGTGGAAGCCGAGTTGGAACTCTCGGGTGGTTCCTCCATGGGAGAAGTCCCGTGAGCGATACAGCTTTACCGCGACCGACTTCAAGTAAACAGCTCGAGGAAGCCCTGGATGTGGCGGCTAGCAACCTAGATGTAGGCACCGATCTTAGCTTTAGGGAGACGTGCCGGGTTATCGGTCGAGCTCTTACCTACATTCGTTTCTTCCCCTACCGGTTCGCGGCTAAGTTCGTGCTATTCGGGATTTCGCTTGCGACTCCACTCATCCTCCCGTGGCCTATCAAGATCGTAATCGATAACGTGATTCTCAATAACGCGGTGGACCCAAGCGCTTTTCCCGGTTACTTCGCGCCGTTCGTGAACTTATTGGTGGGCAAGACGCCTTTCGAGATGATGTTATGGGTATTGCTTCTCGGGGTGGTCATGATGATCACCATTGGTGGATTTGGTTCGACGGGAGGGGCTAACGATCAGGTCGATGCCACCATGGCGCAAGGCCACGACAAGGCGACCCAAACCGAAAATGATGCGAACTCTGCCTTCTCGAAGTTTGCAGGTGTTTTGGGGTTTGTCGAATTTCGACTCCAACTCGGTCTAAGTCAGGCAGTGAACCACTTATTGAGGTCTCAACTCTTTGAGCGAATCCAATCGTTGCAGATGCCGTTGCTGAGCGATACGCGGATAGGGGACAGCTTGTATCGGGTGATGTACGACACGGCCGCAGTTACAAACGTGTTCTTTCAGACCGTTCAATCACCTATCGGCGCAGTACTTACGGGCGGTCTGGTCCTTACCGTCATGGCGTTCAATTACGGTGAAGCGCCCGAAATTATTTGGTTAGGGGTCTGCATTTTGCCCGTCCAGTTGATTGCCATGTTGCCGTTTCCTCGGCTGATGCGACGACGTAGTCAGGCGAGTCGAGCGGCAGGCAGCGTCACCACGGGAAACATCGAAGAAGGCATAAGCAATGTGCTCGCCGTTCAAAGCTTGGGAGGTAACAAACGCGAGCGCGAGCGGTTTAGCGTCCATTCGAACGAGTCTTTTAAGCGGTACCGGGCCGAATTGTTGGTGCGGCTCTTATACGGCGTAGCTAACGGAGGTGCGCGCGGCCTGATGGGCTTCATCGCGTTTTACTTCATCTCAAGCCGGGTGATTGAGGGCGTTTTGACGCCAGGAGATTATGGCGTGCTTTTTTACTATTACTCGTGGTTGTCCGGAGCGGTCACGGCCTTACCTTATCTGTGGATTCGCATTCAAGCGGATGTCCCGGGCATACGGCGGGTGTTTTTTCTTATGGATTTACCGAGCGAAGCAGATCGCTCTGGCGAAGAACTCAAATCCATTAACAATGCTATTACGTTGCGCCGAGTCAGCCTGACATTTGCGGACGGTCGTCAAGCGCTTGACGACGTCTCTCTGGAATTTAAAAAGGGTGAAATCACGGCATTGGTGGGTCCGACGGGATCTGGAAAAACTAGTCTCGCGTACTTAATTCCTGAGTTCTATGCACCCACGCGGGGGTCTATCGAAGTCGATGGCGTTGACACGCAGAATATTGCGCTGAGTAGCATACGTAGCCACGTCTCGTACGTGTTTCAGGAAACGCAGTTGTTTTCAGATTCGATTCTCGACAACATTCGTTACGGTAACCCGACAGCGAGCCGGGAAGAGGTCGAGCGTGCCGCGCATACAGCTGGCGCACACGGGTTCATTTCAGATCTACCCGACGGCTACGAAACGCTTCTAGGTACCGTGACCAGCAAAATATCTGTAGGCCAGAAACAACGCATCGCGATTGCCCGTGGCCTACTTAAACCGGCAAGTGTTTTGATTCTGGATGAACCCACGTCGGCACTCGACCCTGAAACGGAGTCTTACCTCGTTCAGGCGCTACATGAGGCTGCCAAGGACAAGCTCGTGGTCATTATTGCCCATCGCCTGTCGACCATTGTGAATGCAGGAAAAATCGTATTTCTAGAGGCGGGACGTGTGGTTGAGCAGGGGACGCACGAGCAGTTAATGACCGTGGAATCGGGTCACTACCGCGCGTTTGTTGAATTGCAATCGTTTTCTAAGACGGGCTTGTCGTAGTTTTCTTTCTCGTACGCGGCGTAGCTTTCAGCAGATCCGATCGATGGCTATAGCGGTGATCGTTCAGTTCATGCCGAGTGGCGCGGGCGTTTACCAAATCGGTGATGTGTACGCACGGTCTTGCACAACCAAAGGTACGTTC
>JAKUTH010000098.1 GCA_022448085.1 Pseudomonadales bacterium
AAATAATGCTTTGACTCTCCCCCAATTTTTCGCGAGACGAACTCGATTCTCAGGACCCCTTTTGCGTGTTATGACCGCGGTGGTAACGATTGTGTTTTTTACTCTATACGCGTCCGCTGGATTTGTAGCTGGAGCCAAGCTTTTTGAAATTGTTCTCGGAGTATCTTATGAAAGAGCGTTAGCGATCGGCGCGCTGGTTATCGTCTCGTACACCGCCTTTGGTGGATTTCTTGCAGTGAGTTGGACTGACTTTTTTCAAGCGCTCTTAATGATGGGTGCTCTCGTTGTACTGCCGGTTATCGGTTCAATAGATGTCTCGGTGACTGCGAGTAATTCGCATGTTCCTTCAATGAGCTGGGTTGGGGTAATTAGCTTGCTCGCGTGGGGCTTGGGCTATTTTGGACAGCCTCACATTCTCGTCAGGTTTATGGCTGTTGCTAACCCCGATGACATACCGAAGGCTCGGCGTATCGGTATAAGTTGGATGCTACTTTCTGGAATTGGAGCTATCGCGGTGGGTTTCGTTGGCTCGTCATACTTTGTTTCTCTGGATGATCCCGAAGTGGTGCTGATTGAGCTGGCCCGTCTACTGCTTGATCCTTGGATCGCCGGCATCATCCTCGCGGCGATACTTGCCGCGGTGATGAGTACCGTTGATTCGCAACTTTTGGTTGCATCAACTTCCCTAGTATTAGATGTGGGGATATCTAAAAAGTATCCGCTTGGTCTGAGTAGGGTCATGGTTGTAGCGGTGGCCCTGGCTGCCTGGGGAATCGCCCTAAATCCAGAAAATCGAGTCCTAGATCTGGTTGCATATGCATGGGCTGGTCTGGGTGCGAGCTTGGGACCATGTGTGCTTTATTGTCTTTTCTGGAAGGGCACGACTGGCGAAGGTCTTATCGCGGGAATGTTGGTTGGCGGCTCGACTATTTTCTTTTGGCGAAATCTGTCAGGTGGAATCTTCGAACTGTACGAAATACTGCCGGCATTCATTCTTGCTTGCACAGCTATATATGTCGTTAGTCGAATGTCCAGTACTAGTGAAGGGAATCATCTCGGATCCAAGCCCTGATGCGTGAACCCCTCAAGAGTTGGTCCTTAATGGAACGATATTATTCGCTCTTTTTACGTAAATCTGGCGTATGTGTTGTGGGCCGTTGATACCAATTCGACCCACGTCAAAAAGTCGGAGTTCACACCTTTCTTCGCCACCACCTTCAACAGAAAAAACGATCGACTGGCTCGCGATTCGCCATTTGCCTGTTTCGTTTCGATTGTCGGTTCGAAATCGGTAGATCCCTGCTGATCGCGTACCCCGCATTTCGAGGGATATGGCGCGCGAGTGACCATCATCGAGATCCCACACGCCGGGAAGATTTAATTGCTCCAACCAGCGAGTGCGGGTTTTGCGGGCCGATCTAAACCAAAGGACAATCAGCGCCACAATCAAGACGACGGTCATTTGACTCATCGGTATATCGTCGCGCTTGCTTGAGTTCTACGCAATGTTTTCTCTATGGACACGTACGATGGTCGCATCAAGTGTACGGTCAGACCACTCGCATACTTCCTGGATGGTCTTGTGGACGATCTTTTCGCTGCTGGCTATTGCCAAGAACGTCCACTGCGCGCGGTCGTACACATCGTTTTGGCCGGATTCACAGACAGCCATATTCGTGACGCGACCGAACTTATCGCGTAATCGAGCTAGGCGATGCCTTTTCTCTTTGAGCGAGCGACAACCGGGTAGATGAAAATCGATTTGAAGGGACTCGGCGTGCATCGACTAAAAATAAATTCGTTAGGAGTTGCCTACGTTCCTACCGACTTCTTTTGTCTACTCGTTGAAAATCTCAAAGCGTTCCTCTAGTTAAGCGAACTACCAACCTACTTGCATTCAGAACCCTGACTTGGATACGTCGTTAGGTATAAGGGGATAACTGATGCCAGACCATTTTTGTACGATTCGGATAACTTGGCATGAGTAGCCGTATTCATTGTCATACCAGACATAAATAATGGCTCGGTTGCCATCGACGATAGTCGCTCCAGAATCCACGATGCACGCGTGACGATCACCTATAAAGTCTGACGATACAACCTCCATCGACTCGGTGAAATTAATTTGACGCTGTAACGCTGAGTGCAATGCCATGTGACGAAGGTGATCGTTAACGGCTTCGATATCCGTTTCTTTTGACAGCGTGAGATTGAGTATGGCGAGAGACACGTTTGGTGTAGGAACTCGAATCGCGTTGCCGGTGATTTTTCCCGATAGCTCCGGCAATAATTTCACGATAGCTGAAGACGCGCCCGTTTCTGTAATAACCATGTTGAGTGCCGCGCCGCGGCCGCGCCGATTTTTCTTATGGTAGTTGTCGGTTAAATTTTGATCAGGGGTGTACGCATGTACTGTCTCCACGTGCCCGTGACTGATTCCGAATTGGTCATTCATCGCTTTAAGCACCGGCACGATCGCGTTGGTCGTACAAGATGCGGCGGAAATAATTTTGTCCGATTTGTCGAGCTCGTTTGAATTGATTCCTGAGACGAAGTCTTTAACCGCCCCTTTTCCCGGTGCCGTCAGTAAGACTCGATCGACGCCTTTTGATTCGAGATGCTGCCCAAGTCCTTCTGTGTCGCGCCATACGCCGGTATTGTCGATAACGATTGCGTTATCAATACCGAAGGTGGTGTAGTCGATTTCGCCTGGGTTTTTAGCATGGATGAGCTGAATAACATTACCGTTCGCAATAATGCAATTATTCTCTTTGTCCGTCCTTATGGTGCCTTGAAAAGGACCATGGACGGAGTCGCGACGCAAAAGTTCAGCTCGTTTTTCGAGGTCTTCTTCCGAGTTCTTGCGTACGACAACGGCCCGGAGCCGCAGCTGATCGCCCCCTCCTGTTTTCTCGATGAGGAGGCGAGCCAATAACCGCCCTATTCTTCCGAACCCATAAAGTACGACATCTTGGGGTGTCGTTAGCGGCTTTACGTGGCGCCCGATTACTTCCTCACAGGCATGCTGGGTGAACTCGAATGCGGATAAATTCGGGTCATCGCCGTTACGATCCATGTAGTCGCTTGCGAGTTTTCCTATGTCAACATGAGACGGCCCTAGATCGAGCTCGGACATTGCTTCCAAAATGGGAAAGCTCTCGAATTCGGAAAGTTCGTTATGGGCCACCTGTCTCACAAACCGATGGGTCTGCATAATCTCAAGGACGCTTTGATTGTGCAGAGGCTGCCCATAACAATAAGTGACGACATTGCGTCGATAGAGCTTTCCAATAATCGGAATCATCGCTTCGGCGAGCGCTTCCCGCTCTTTCCAGTCGGGGAAATAATCGTCTAGGCTGGCGAGTGCCACGAGCTGTCCTTAATACGATTTCAGAGCGGGCAGAATGATAGGTACAAGGTTGCCCGCAGTAAAGACTGCCCTGGCGTATTTATGTTCAAAGTTTTCGAGCGAGCGTGTAGACCGGTGAGTTGCTTATAACGTCACGACAATCACCCATGAAAAGAACCACCGAATTTGTCATCTAAAACTCAGATTAATATCTGCCAGTTTGCGTGCGCCCGGGCAGAGTACGGATTCTTCGAGGGCATTCAGAGGTATATCCGTCGTGTCTAATATTTCGTGGCAGTCCTGTGGATCTCGGGAAACATATAGTAGTCCCGTGACAACCTCTCCCCGTTCTTGTGCTTCTAGGACATGACTAAGAGCTTTTACTCGGTCGTATGGGTCATAGTCGTTCGATAGTTTGTTTAAATGTAATCGAGAGCCATCGGGCATATTCACTGATTCGCTCGTTCCCGGTTCGTAATCGACCGTGATTTCCTCATGAGGGAGGACGACGTCGGTATCAATGACGTGTTCGGTGTGCTCCCGTACGTAGTCGTAACTTTTCGTCGACCCGGCGTGATTGTTGAACAGGACACAAGGAGAAATGACGTCGATAAATGCAAAACCTTTGTGCATGATCGCCGCTTTAATCAGCGGTACCAGTTGACGCTTGTCTCCCGAAAAACTTCGGGCAACGAAGCCCGCACCGATTTGTAGAGCGATCGATACCATGTCGATTGGCGCGTAAAGGGTTGGCGCACCTTTTTTACTCGTAGAACCAAGGTCATTAGTCGCCGAGAACTGACCTTTTGTAAGTCCGTAGGTTCCATTGTTGTCAACGATATACAGCATGTTGATTTTGCGACGAACGATATGTGCAAATTGCCCGAGGCCGATGGATGCGCTGTCACCATCGCCCGATACACCGATGCAATACATGTCTCTATTGGCTAGATTTGCGCCGGTAGCGACTGATGGCATGCGTCCGTGAACTGAGTTGAATCCGTGGGAATTGGCCAGGAAATAACTCGGTGTTTTTGATGAACATCCAATTCCGGAGATTTTGAGGAAGCGGTGCGGAGGTATCGAGAGTTCGGAACAAGCTTGAACGATCGCGGCGCTGACGGAGTCATGACCACATCCTGCACAAAGCGTTGACACCGAGCCCTCGTAATTCCGACGATTCAGGCCGATTTCGTTTACTTTTAAAAGAGGGTGGTGAACCTCGGGTTTACTGACGTACGTCATGATTGCACCTCTTTCAATCGTGGCAAGTTGTGGTCCGTGTAATACGCCAAAATCTGTTCGTGTAGCGTATCCGCAGAGATTGAGAAGCCGCCGTAATAGAGAACGGATATAAATCGAGTGGGATCGATTTCCAGTTCGTTGACAAGTAGCGTACGCATTTGGGCGTCGCGATTTTGTTCAGCGACGAAAAGAATTTCATGTTGATCAATAAAAGCTTTGACTGCTTCGCCGAACGGAAATGCCCGTAATCGCATCGTGTCTAGATGAATACCATCGTCGCTCAATCGATCCAGTGCTTCCCCCATGGGCATTGCGGTCGTCCCGTAGTAGATAATTCCCGCTTGTGCATCGCCATCAACAATTTCGGGTGATGGTACGATCGTTTTCTCGGTATCCCACTTATTTAGGAGACGATCCATGTTGGCGGTGTAGGCTTCCGGGGATTCCGTATAGACCGCGTATTCATCGCGAGACGTACCGCGCGTAAAGACGGCGCCTTTCGTGGGATGGGTTCCAGGAAGCGGTCTGTAACCGATTCCGTCGCCATCAATATCGAGATAACGTCCGAATTCACTGATCTCTTCGAGACTTTCATGGTTTAGTACTTTCCC
>JAKUTH010000099.1 GCA_022448085.1 Pseudomonadales bacterium
CAACGGCGTTGTTAATTTTGTGAGCCCCCGTGTGATTCAGATCCTCCCGTTTTAGAAAAATGCGTGCACCACCAATTTCGTTCGTAAGCCGTAGGGCCTCGTACAACGGAGTCGGCCTACCGACGTAATGCGCCAAATCATGTTCGAACCGTTGACGAAATGCCTCGTCCGTCGACAAGTTCTCGTAAAGCTCGGTAAGTTCATCGAGTGCGTGTGTTAACGTCTCTGCAACAAAACGTCCGCCAAATTCTCCGAAGTGGCCACCATCGTCGGGCGCGTTATAGGGTGTACGGTTACGCGTCGACACGTCGAACCTCACTCATGAACGCTTCCATTTTCTGGGCATCTTTGGCGGGTCCGCCGTCTTTTTCAATTCCACTCGCTACGTCGACTGCCCAAGGATTCGTCTCCGTTATGGCCTGCGCGACATTGGTCGCATCCAATCCGCCCGCCAGAATGATTCGCTGTTTTACGTACTTCGGCCATAACGCCCAATCAAAAGTTCTACCAGTTCCGCCTCGCTCCAGACCACGAAAAGAATCGAGCATCAACGCTTGTGCTCGATGATATTTGCCTGAGAACTCTTCGAAATCAAACCCCTCGGTCACCGATGCCGCTTTCACAAAAGGTACTTGAAACTGTTCGCAAAATTCAGCCGGTTCGTGACCATGGAACTGCAAGAAGTCCACTCCTACTTCCTCAACGACGTTCACAACTTCTTCGACTCTCGGGTCTACAAAAACAGCCACCGTTTTTACCGTACCATCAATGCTTCGAACGATCTCATCGGCGGTTTTTAGCGGAACCAGTCGCCGACTATGCTCATAGAAATTGAGTCCAATCGCGCTGCAGCCGAGGTCGACGGCCTGGATCGCGTCTTCCACCGTCGTAATTCCACAGAACTTTACCGCAACGCTCATAGTCGAGGTGCCCAAAAAAGCGCGCTAGTCTACCACCTGCGGACCCAAGATAACGGGACGTCGAGCTTCGATGTGGCGTGAAAAATTTGGATACGAAACCTGAACCAGATACAGCCCATGCGGTGGCGCGGTGGGAGGAGCGAGAGATCGATTTCGTGCAACAAGAAGGGTCTCGACATCCGAAGCATGAAGCATATTCAAACCTACATGCGCTAGCGTCCCCGCGATATTTCTAACCATGTGCATGAGAAACGCATTTGCAACCGAATCGATCACTACCATCCGTCCACTTCGACTCACGGTCATTTTCTCAATACACCGATAGGGGGTTGACGCTCGGCATTGCGCAGCTCGGAATGACGAAAAGTCATGTTTACCTAATAGAACCTGGGCTGCCTCTTGCATGCGGTTCACATCCAAGATCTTGTCCTGCCAACACGCCAAGTCTTTTCCTATCGCGGGTCGCGAATCGGACTCTCCGAAAATGTATATGTATCGGCGCCACACCGCGGACCGCCGCGCATCAAAACCCTCCGGAACACGTTCCGCCCAAATAACTGACACGTCGTCTCCGATAACAGCATTCACACCTCTAACCCACGCCGAAAGAGGCCTAGGGGGACCACCGAAACTAACGATTTGGTGAGTTGCATGGACGCCGGCGTCGGTTCGACCAGCGGCCGTAACCCGTACAGGTTCGTCGGCAACATAAGCCAATGCTTTTTCGAGAACCCCCTGGACCGTCACTGGCCCACGCTGCGCCTGAAATCCATGAAACGCCGTCCCCATGTATTCAAGGCCTAGCGCAATGGTTTCCTTAGACACTTTGGCTTTTCTTTCCTCGAACTAAACAAAACAAAGATCCAATGTCGAATCCATACACCAGCACTCTGTGCACGTAGGAGTATGGGATTCAGGTTAGACCAATAGCGGCATCAAACCCTCGGCGATTTGCACACTGTTGAGCGCAGCTCCTTTTCGAACGTTATCTGAAACAACCCAAAGGTTCAGCCCACACGGATGCGAGATATCTTCTCGAATCCTTCCGACAAAGACGGCGTCGTTGGAGGTCGCATCAAGGGCCGCTGTCGGATAACGACTAGCATTTTGCTCATCTAGCACCACGACACCTTCGGCAATTTCCAACAACTCTCGTGCTTCCTCCGCACTGATCGGATTCGTTGTTTCAATATGAACGGCTTCGGAGTGTCCGTAAAAGACGGGAACCCGAACGCAGGTCGGATTCACCCTTATGCGTTCATCTTCGAAGATTTTCTGCGTTTCCCAGACCATTTTCATTTCTTCTTTGGTGTAGCCGTTGTCCTGAAACGAGTCGATGTGGGGGATCGCGTTAAATGCGATTTGAACGGGGTGAACTTTCGTCTCGATATCTTTTCCGTTCATAAGGCTGAGAGTCTGTTCGGCCAGTTCGTTGATTCCGCGCGTGCCGGCACCCGACACCGCCTGATAGGTAGCAACATTGATTCGCTCCAAACCAACCGCATCATAGATCGGCTTCAAAGCGACAACCATTTGGATGGTGGAACAATTAGGATTAGCCACAATGTGTCGTGCAAAAGCGTCCTGGATTCGATGTCCATTGACCTCGGGGACAACCAACGGCACGTCGTCGTCGTATCTGAACGCAGAAGTGTTGTCGACCACGATGGCTCCCGAGAGTGCGGCTCGTTCGCCATGTTCCACCGATACCGTACCACCCGCCGAAAATAGGGCAATCTGGGTATTCGAAAAATCGAAATCGTCGAGTAACTGCACTCGAATCGATTTCCCTTGAAATTGAAATCGTTTGCCAAGGGACCGTTCACTTGCAAGCAACGCGAGTTCACTTATCGGAAAGTTGCGGTCCTCGAGGATCTCCCGCATGGCAGTACCCACGGCACCCGTGGCACCGGCAATGGCGACGTTGATTTTTTCCACTATATAGGCCTGTTCATCCGTCTAGTGCCGCAATAACTGCATCGGCCATCTCCTCCGTACTTACCAACGTCAATTCCGCAGTGGATTCAGGCGGCATAATGTCTGGTGTGCGACAACGACGTAAGACATCGGCCACGGACCGTTCCAACCTATCTGCAATATCTGCTTCAGAAAGGCTATACCGGAACATCATCGCACCGGAAAGAATAGTCGCCAGCGGGTTGGCAATGTTCTGTCCCGCGATATCGGGTGCGCTACCGTGTACCGGTTCAAAGAGTCCTTGTGCGCTAGCGTTGAGAGAAGCAGACGGCAACATCCCTAAAGAACCTGTCAGCATAGCCGCGACATCGGAAAGAATGTCACCGAACATATTTCCAGTAACCATCACATCGAATTGATTAGGATGGCGCACAAGCTGCATCCCCGCGTTGTCAACGTACATATGGGAAAGTTCCACGTCCGGATAGTCCGCGTGAACCTCGGTGACAACTTCACGCCAGAGCTGCGTGACCTCAAGTACGTTGGCCTTGTCCACTGAGCAAAGGCGCCGACCTCTTTGGCGAGCAAGATCAAAAGCCGTACGCGCAATACGGGCGATCTGATGTTCATCGTATTCGAAAGTGTTGTAGCCACGGCGGCCTTCCTTGGCGTGCTCAATACCACGTGGCACGCCGAAATAAATCCCACCCGTCAGTTCACGAACGATCAAGATGTCGAGGTTCGTCACCAATTCGGTTTTCAAAGACGAAGCGTTCGCTAGAGGCGGAAACGCCACCGCCGGGCGAAGGTTGGCATATAGGTCCAAGGCAGCTCGAATTTGCAGCAGGCCTCGCTCGGGTCGATCGTCCATTGCCAAGTGATCCCACTTCGGTCCTCCAACCGATCCCAGAAGAATTGCGTCTGACTGCCGAGCGGCATCAAGGGTTTCCTTCGGCAAAGGCCTACCGTATCGATCGATGGCGATACCGCCAATGTCCGCCGTAGAAATATCAAGTTCCGCCTGTCCCTGAGAGGCCGCTTCCATCACACGCACCACGTGTGGCATTACTTCCGCACCGATACCGTCACCAGGGAGTATCAGAATGTTGTGTTTAGTCATGGTTGAAAATCCATGGCATGGCCTGGCGATGCCGAACTTCGAACTCGCGGATCTCGTCTGAATGCATGAAAGTCATGCCAATGTCATCGAGTCCCAGTAACAGGAGTTGTTTTCTCCCAGGTTCTATCTCAAAAGGAATATCGTCCGCGGTTTCAACGGAGAGTCGCTGCGTTTCGAGATTGACTTCGACCTCTAATGCTCGCGACCCCGCTGCTAAACCAAATAAATGTTCTATTATTTCTTCTTTTAAAACAACAGGTAATAACCCATTTTTAAAACAATTATTGTAAAAAATATCAGCAAAACTCGGTGCAATAACACAACGGATGCCAAATTCGAATAACGCCCAAACGGCGTGCTCTCTGCTAGAACCACAACCAAAATTTCGCCTTCCCAATAGGATGCTGACACCCTGGTATCGAGGGTCGTTAAGGATAAATTCCGTGTTGATTTTTCTCTCATTGGGAGTCTTGCCAATCTCGCCTTCGTCGATAAAGCGCCAAGCATCGAACAGATTCTCGCCAAACCCGGTCCGCTTAATGGATTTAAGAAATTGCTTGGGGATGATTTGATCGGTGTCGACATTTGCCCGGTCAAGTGGAACTAGGGTTCCCCGATGCACGCTAAAAGACTCCATCACATAAATTCCCGAGGGTCGGCCAAACGACCTGCTATGGCACTTGCTACAGCCGTTGCTGGACTGACCAAGTGCGTACGCCCCAGGTATCCTTGTCGCCCTTCGAAATTTCGATTCGAAGTCGACGCTGCCCGTTCCTCCGGATACAAACGATCCGCGTTCATCGCCAAACACATTGAACACCCAGGATCACGCCATTCAAAACCTGCGTCTGAAAAGATTTGGTCTAAACCCTCCTGCTCAGCCTCCGCCTTAACCAGCCCCGATCCTGGTACCACGATCGCAGACTTCAACGCGGACGATATTTTCCGTCCTCGCACGAGATCTGCCGCTATCCGCAGATCTTCTATACGAGAATTCGTGCATGAACCAATATAGACTCGATCGAGGCGAAGTTCTGTCTTCGGCGCGCCAGGTT